>JAHEHW010000338.1 GCA_024639745.1 Salaquimonas sp.
TGCGCCTCGGGCATGGAACTCTTCAATCGGGACAACGCGAATACCGACACTATCGGCAAAATCACGATCCTCCTTGTCGTAGGTGGTTCCACGAATGCCTATCTGGATGACCTGCTTGGGATCAAGCAACCCCTCCTCGACGGCACGGCGAAACGGCGTTCCATGCGTATACCGTGTCCCACCGAAATAGCTGTTGAACAGGTCGGTATGACTGTCAAAATGAACCATAGCAAGCGGTGCGGACTTCGCGAGGGTCCGCAGGATTGGAAGCGAATTGAGGTGATCACCACCCGCGGTTAGCGGAACGATACCTGCGTCGGCAACCCGTTCATAAAATGCTGTGATCCTGCCCATCGTGTCTTCTAGGTCAGCTGGGTTGGGAGCGACGTCGCCCAGATCAGCGCAATTGACGAGTTCGAACGGCCGGACACCCGTGGCTCCATTCTGAGCCCGTATCATCGTTGACATATCCCTGAGTTGGCGCGGACCATGACGCGGACCCGGCCGGTTTGTCGTGCCGCTATCCCAGGGCGAACCGATTACTCCAATCTCAATATCCTTCAACTTCGGATCGTCGAGACCGACATGCGGCAACCGCATGAAGGTCGGAACACCCGCAAACCGGGGAAGATCGAAACCGGAAACCGGATGAAAAAACGGATCGCTCATTGATGGTCCCTTTCTAGTTGATCCCGCTGCCAAGTTCAGACCAGCGTATCGATCAGCCGCTCCAGCATGGCATCACAAGCAGCCAATTGATCGACGTGAAGAAATTCATCAGACTTGTGTCCCTGCCCTTCCATTGAGCCTGGGCCGCAGACCACCGTCGGTATGCCAACACCGGCAAAAAAGCCGGCCTCGGTACCGAAAGGCACTTTAATCGTGCCAACGCGATCTGCCAGCGCCTGGGCCTGCTTGACGACGGGCGCATCTGCAGGCGTCTCGAGACCGGGATAGGCAGCCCCTTCATCCAGCTTGATCGAGGCGTCGGGAAAGCGCACAGCGTAAGCTGTTGCTACCGAATTCGCAGCTGCATTGATGCGGGACAGGATGCCCTCCGGCGGATCGCCTGGAAGATGGCGAAACTCAAATTCGATTTCGGCCCGATCGGGAACCATGTTGAGCGCAAACCCGCCATGGAGCTGTCCGACGTGAACCGTGCTGTAGGGCACGGTGTAGGAATCATCGCGCACACCGTGGTCTTCAATCCAATCCTGAAGATCACGGAGGGCACTTACGAAATCGCTCGCCATGTGAAGCGCATTGACGAACTCGGGCGCCATGGCAGAATGCCCTGCCTGACCATTACAAATTGCCCGGAAGCCGGCCTTACCCTTATGCCCTGTCGCAACCTGCATTTCGGTCGGTTCACCCACTATGCAGGCGCGTGGCGCACCGATTGCAGGACGCAGATGACCGATCATGTGAGCGATACCCACACAGCCTATTTCTTCATCATAGGAAATCGCAAGTTTGAGCGGTTCGCGCAGCGGCTGTCGGGCTGCCTTGTCCGCCGCAGCCAGCATTGAAGCCAAAAACCCTTTCATATCGGTCGTACCGCGGCCGTAAAGTTTCCCGTCTTCCATCTTCAACCGGAAAGGGTCCCTTGTCCAAATCTGGCCGTCAACCGGCACGACATCGCTGTGAGCAGAAAGCAGAACGCCTTCCCCTTCAGGGCCCAGTTTCGCGAATATCCCAGCCTTTGTCCCTCCCGGGTCCGGGACACGGGTTATCCCAAAGTCTCGCTCTGTGAGAAATGCCTCTATGAAGGAGAGCATTTCATGATTGGAATTCGCGCTGACAGTGTCGAAAGTGACCAGCTTCGACAACAGCTCGATTGTAGTCTGCGTATAGCCGGTCAATTCAATCCTCTCCTACGCACGACTTTTTCGGCTCGGTTCACTCATTCCCAGGCACGCCATAGGACGGTGCGGCCCGGGGGTCCAAAGCCCGCTGGACATAGGCTTCAAGTTGCGGCTTGTAAACTTCCCAGGCTTTCTCGACCGCTTCGATCGGGCATGTTTCGGTCCAGTCGCAACGTAGATCTACAACCGGCCATGAAAGCCTGTCAGCCATCTTCAGGCCGGCAGAATGAACGGGCCCCGCCTCCCCGCCAGCGTCAAACCCGGCACGCAAGGCGATCATGAGACGATCCCCGAGATGCCCGGTCGATGCCAGGTAGGCGTCAACCATCCCCTGCGGCACACCCTCATTGGCAAGGAGATTCCCGCCGGCAGCGACGTTTTCCGCACGCGCATCCGTCCAGATGCCAAGGCTCTCAGGACCGGAATGGATCGCGGCGTTTCCATCGCGATCGACGGCCAGAAGTTGACGATATTCGATAAAGGGCTGTTTCTCTACGAGGCTTTCAATCGCAGCTCCGGCAGACAAGCCTTCCTGCATAAGGTCCAGCGCCATCGGACCCAATGCCGGATCGGTGACGTTCTGGGAGGCGACGGCCCCGGTTCTGGCACGGACATGCGAACACCGTGCTGCTACCGCAGGCGAGGAAGAAGAGATCACGATACCGAACATGCCGGTCGTTTGGCATCGGGCAACAAGGGAAAAGGTCATTGCATCAATCCGGGATTACAGCAGTGGCGTCGATTTCAACAAGCCACTCCGGCCTGGCGAGCGCCTGAACGACCAGCCCCGTTGAAACGGGATGAACGCCTCTGATATATTCACCCATGGTGCGATACACCGCCTCACGGTGGCGAATATCCGTGATGTACACCACGACCTTGACCAGGTGCGCTATCTCGCCACCGGCTTCCTCAATCAATTGGCGGATATTCTGCATGACCTTGTGGGTCTGCTCAACCGGGTCGTGGCTTTCGATGTTTTTCGCATCATCTAGATTCTGCGGGCATTGCCCCCGTATCCAGACCGTCTTTCCACCGGTGGTGACGACGGCCTGACACAGGTCATTATCAAGGTTTTGTTCGGGATAGGTATCCCCGGTATTGAATTTCCTGATGCGGGTATGGGCCAT
>JAHEHW010000339.1 GCA_024639745.1 Salaquimonas sp.
CCGGATAGGCGGTAAAGGTGGACAGCGAACCGATAAAGAGCATCCTGCTCGACGATTTCATCACGCCTTCCCGGACAAGCCCCGCGGCGAGGATCATCGGCGCTTCGGCATTGAGCCGCAGCACCTTCAGTTGAGCGTCGAGGGGTAATTTCTCAAATTGCCCCGTGGCACTGGTTCCAGCGTTGAAAATGACGAGGTCGAAACACTCCCCCGTTGCGGCCAGGGTTACGAGAAGATGCGCAGGCGCTTCAGGGTCGGCAAGATCGTAAGTCAGATGGTCGTCTGATGGCAGATCAGAAGCCTCGTGCCGATCGACCGCCAGAACCGACCAGCCGTTATCGGAAAGAGCTTCACAAAATGCTCGTCCAAGGCCAGCCGACCCACCGGTGACGAGTGCGCGCGGGCTCATAGATTGCGTCCCAAGAGGCCCGCCCCGTTCCAGTAGCGGAAATGGGTCAGGTTTTGAAAAGCCGGCCCCCTGGCGGCGGCTTTTTCGATCATCATCGCCATGTCATCGGGGGACAGAAACAGATTGCGGATCCAGCCGGGATCGAAGCCTGCCTTTGCGTGCATCGCTGTTTTCACCGGCCCAGGGTGCAGCATTTGCACGCTGACCCTGCCGCGCCACTCCTCCCGCAGCGCACGGGCAAAACCATGTAAACCTGCTTTCGAGGCGGCATAGCCGGCGAAGGCGCCTGCCCCTTTCCAAGCAGTCGAGCCGATCAGGGTCAATCTCCCTTCCCGTTTTTCCAGGAAGGGATAAAGCCCATGCGCAATAGCAATAGGAGCGGCCAGGTTAACGTTGAGACTATCGCGCAGTCGTTCCGCGGGTTCCAGATGCGGCTCACCGGCCCAGCCCGTGCCCGCATTCAGGATCGCATTGTCGACCCAATCCCAGCCCCTCGCCTCAATTGCCTCTGCAAGCTTTGACGCTGCATCTTCCGGTTGTTGCTGATCGATGGCGAGAAAGGTGATATCGGGGCGCGTTTCAATCAGTTCGCCAAGGGCATCGCCCGGATGCCGCGCGGTTACCAGCAACCGATGACGCTCGGAAAGCCGCCTGGCAAGTGACAGGCCGATCCCGGAAGACACACCTGTCAGCACAATATGACGTGGCCGGTTCATGGCTCAACCACGCTCCACCGCGCTGCGCAAAGCATTGATCGCCCGCTGGGCCTCGGCGCTGTCCAGATGCATCTGCTCGACAAGCGCATCGGCGTGATCGAATTTGAGTTCGGGCCGAATGAATTTTACGAATTCGACCTGAATATGCTTGCCATAAAGATCGCCGGAGAAATCGAAGATGAAGGTTTCAAGCAGAACCGCGCCATTATCGAAGGTTGGCCTGCGCCCAAAACTCGCAACGCCGTCCAACGTCCCATTGCCGTCGATACGAGCATGGACGGCATATATCCCATGCTTGAGCCCGGTTTCTTCTGGCAGTTTGAGATTTGCAGTCGGGAACCCGAGCGTCCGTCCCAATTGCGCTCCGGAAACGACCTCGCCTGAAACCGTCCAGTTTCGGCCGAGAAGGCGGGCAGCCGTTTCGACATTGCCGTTTGCCAATTCTTCCCGGATCCGCGATGAGGAAATCCTGCTGCCGCCATCGTCCACGAAACGCTCGACCATGGTCAAACCAAAGCCATGTCGGGAAGCAACCTCCGCCAGATAATCGGGCGTGCCGGCGCGGTTTTTGCCGAAATGGAAATTGTAGCCGGTGACAACATGGCTTGCGCGGAGGTCCCGGATCAGGTGCCGTTCGATAAAAGTAGCAGGCGCTTCATCGGCGAATTCCCGGTCGAATGCCTGAACGACCACTGCATCGACTCCTTGGGTTTTCAATATCCCGGCTTTCTCCCGCATGTCCGTGAGGCGGAATACAGGTTTGTCCGGCCGGAAGAAGGTTCGCGGGTGCGGCTCGAAAGTGAGCACTATTGCAGGCACTTTTTCAGAGCGCGCTTTTTCCAAGGCCTCGCCCAGCACTGCCTGATGGCCCTTGTGGACACCGTCGAAATTGCCAATGACGACTACCCCGCCGCGAAGATCTGCGGACAGCGCATCCGTACCCATGACGATATTGCCGCATGTCCCGGCCATTGCCGCTCCTACCAGTCAAGCCGGGGCATATAGGCTGTAGCATGCGTTCCGGCTTCTGCCAGAAAGGCTGCAACCTTGTCATGATCGGGCGCGTCCGGCATGCCGTATGCGCGGGCATGGATCCCGGCGCTGATGAACAAGACATCAAGACCGAAATCTGCAGCGCCCTTGATATCCGTCGGCATGCCGTCACCGATGGCAAGAACCCGTTCGTGATTGAACGGTTTGCCGGATAGGTTTTCAGCTTCGCCCAGTGCGGCTTGGTAAATCGGCGCGTAGGGCTTGCCCGCGATCAGCGTTTCACCGCCCAATTTATCGTATTCGCGGGCAATCGCACCGGCGCAATATTCCAGATGATCGCCAACTTCGACCACGATATCCGGATTTGCACAGATCAGGGGCAGATCGCGCTTTTTCATCCGCCGCAGCAAATCTACATAGTCCTCCGGCTTTTCGGTCTGCTCTTGCCGGAGACCCGTGCAGATGATCGCCTCGGCAGCGGCCTCTCCGACCCTCTCGACGTCAAGTCCGTCGAACAGACTCAAATCCTTGTCAGGACCTATATGAAGCATGTGGCGTGGCGCCTGAGCCATCAGACCACGGGTCACATCCCCCGAGGTTACTATCGCGTCGAAAACACCATCGGGAACGCCGATCTTGTCAAGTTGAGCCTTGACCGCATGGCGCGGGCGTGGCGCGTTTGTAATCATCACGACAGTTCCACCCCGTTCACGGAAAGCCGTAAGTGCGCGGATCGCCCCATCGAAAGGCCTTACGCCATTGTGCAGGACACCCCACACATCGCAAAGCAGGAGGTCATAGCCAGACGCCAAATCCCGCAATCCGGCAATACGCTTCAGGGCATGCGAAGGGGCGCCGTTATCGGAAGCGAGAT
>JAHEHW010000340.1 GCA_024639745.1 Salaquimonas sp.
TCGCGAATCCGCCCGCGCTTCGGAAGCCGGCCTTAAATACTTCGTCCTCGGGGCCTTGTCGTCCGGCATGCTGCTATATGGAATTACGTTGATTTATGGCTATACGGGGCATACCGGCTTTGCGGGAATTGCCGAGGCCGTTTCTGGCGCAGATCGCTCAGTTGGCCTAGTTTTCGGTCTCGCATTCGTACTCGCAGGCCTTGCTTTCAAGATATCCGCAGTCCCGTTTCATATGTGGACGCCGGATGTCTACGAAGGCGCGCCAACACCGATCACCGCTTTCTTCGCTGCCGCGCCGAAAGTCGCAGCGATGGCGCTTATGATCCGCGTGACCATGGGCGCCTTCGAGCCTGTCACCTATGATTGGCAGCAGATTATCGTCTTTATTTCGATTGCCTCGATGGCGCTCGGTGCCTTTGCGGCTATCGGCCAGACGAATATCAAGCGTCTGATGGCCTATTCGTCCATCGGGCATATGGGTTACGCGCTGGTGGGCCTTGCTGCCGGCACACAGGCCGGGATCAATGGCGTGATCGTCTACATGGCGATTTACATGGTCATGACACTTGGCACCTTTGCGGTAATCCTCGCCATGCGGCGCAAAGAAGGGACTGTCGAGGATATCGACGATCTGACTGGGCTTGGCGCTCGCCATCCGGTCATGGCGCTGATGATGACGCTGTTAATGTTCTCGCTCGCAGGTATCCCGCCGCTTGCTGGTTTCTTCGCCAAATATTTCGTTTTCATGGCAGCGATCGAAGCCAATCTTTTCTGGCTTGCAATCATCGGCGTGCTGTCCAGCGTCATTGGCGCCTATTACTATATCCGCATTATCAAGATCATGTGGTTCGACAAGGCGGAAGGCGCGGTCGCTGAACGATTCGTGCCAATGCCGAACGAACTGAAGCTGGTATTGGGCGGCAGTTGTGCCTTTATCACCTTGTTCGTGCTCTTTGCCGGGCCAATGATCCGACTGACAACGAATGCGGCCGCGACGTTCTTCTGATCAGCGTCCATGCTGTTCCTGGAGCCCGCGAATTGGCGCCACGAGGCGCTGGAGACAACGCCGTCGACCAATACGGCATGCCTCGAAATCGCAAAGAATGGCGATCCAGGCAATATCTGGATAACTGCAAAGCGGCAGACGGCTGCCCGCGGAAGCCGTGGCCGGGCATGGCAGGCGGGTGACAACAATCTTTCAGCTTCGGCATTGCTGCGGTTTCCGGCCGGGACCACCGCACTCCACGAACTTACCTTCGTGGCAAGCCTGGCGATACGGGATGCAGTTTACGCACTTCACGGCGCGGCGCTCAGCGATGTCAGACTTAAATGGCCTAATGACGTGTTGATCAACGGACGCAAGCTTTCGGGAATCTTGTTGGAATGCCATGATCTGAACCAGGCGAGATATGTAATTATCGGCATCGGTGTGAACGTCGAAGAGTATCCAACTGATACGATTCATCCTGCCACCAGTTTGAAAGCAGAAGGGATCACGGTCACTGCAAATGCGCTATTCACGCACTTGAGTGGTTCGCTTGTCGAACGGCTCCAGCAGTGGAACATGTCCGCTGGCTTCGCCTCCATACGCGAAGACTGGCTAAGGGCAGCAGCGGGACTCGATAAAGCCGTTGAAATTCGTTTGCCCGGAACGCCGAATGGTGTACCACTCCGGGGAATTTTTCGCGGGCTGGACGAGAGCGGTCTGATGCTCGTCGAAACCACAGGCCAATGCATTCGGAAAATCTCCGTGGCCGACATCTTTATTTCATTGTGACACAAAACCGGATTTACGAACCACATGGCAGACAACGAACTGTATTTCCTTCCCCTCGGCGGTGTCGGGGAAATCGGTATGAACTTCGCACTTTACGGCTATGGCCCGGAAGGCGAGCGCGAGTGGATCATCGTCGACTGCGGCGTGACATTCCCCGGGCCGGATCTGCCGGGCGTCGACCTGGTGATGCCCGATATCAGTTTTGCTCAGGAGCTGGGAAATGCCCTTAAGGGCATTGTCATTACCCACGCGCACGAAGATCACTACGGTGCCCTGGTCGCACTCTGGCCATTGCTCAGAAAACCGGTCTGGTGCACGCCATTTACCGCCGGCATGCTTGAGGCCAAACAGCAATCCGACGGCAACGGCGAAGATATACCGGTGCAGGTTTACAAAGCCGGCGAGCGCTTCAATGTCGGGCCTTTCGGGATCGAGGCGGTTCACGTTACGCACTCAATTCCCGAACCGGTATCCCTCGTTCTGGAATCGCCGGCAGGCAAGATCATCCACACAGGAGACTGGAAGCTCGATAAGGCACCGACACTTGGCGCCGACACCGATGCAATCCGCCTCAAGGAACTTGGCAAGCAGGGCGTTCTCGCGATGATCTGCGATTCCACTAACGCTATGCGTGATGGGGAATCTCCGACCGAAACCGAAGTATCCAAAAGTATCGAAAAGCTTATTGAGAAGGCGAAGGGCAGGGTGGCCATAACCACCTTCTCGTCAAATGTGGGTCGCATTCGCTCGATCGCCGAGGCGGCGGAAGCGACGGGACGGCGGGTCATGCTGATGGGTCGTTCGATCAAGCGGGTTTGTGAAGTTGCCGATGATCTTGGTTACCTCGACGGTCTCCAGCCATTCCTCGAGGAAGACGATTTTTCGACCATCGATCGCGCCAAGCTGGTCATCGTTTGCACCGGGAGCCAAGGCGAAGACCGCGCCGCTGTCGCAAAGCTCGCGCGTGACGAACACCCACGGGTGCATTTGTCAGCGGGGGATACAGTCATCTTCTCTTCGCGGGTCATCCCCGGCAATCTCAAGCTGATTCTGAATATCCAGAACCAACTTGCCGATCGCGGCATCAATATCATCAATGATGGGGAGGAACTGGTTCACGTTTCGGGGCATCCGCGCAGGAACGAATTGAAGAAGATGTATGGCTGGGTAAGACCGCAGATTTCAGTTCCTGTCCACGGCGAAGCGCTGCACT
>JAHEHW010000341.1 GCA_024639745.1 Salaquimonas sp.
GTTCATCGAACTGTATGACATCGGCCCCGAGTGCGACGAGTTCCTTGGCTTCCTCGTTGAGGAGTTCCGCAAATGCCATCGCCATTTCCGGCCTGCTGCCGTAATGCGCATCAGCGATGGTGTCGCAGATCGTCATTGGTCCAGGCAGAGTGAATTTCATCTGATGCGAGGTGTTGCCCCGTGTATAGACAACCTCATCTGAGTGGATTTTGTATTTCCTAGAAACCTTGCTGGTAACGGTCGGGACATTAACAACATAGCGGTTATCGCGAATGCCCATCTTGGTTTTCTTTTCCCAGTCGATCCCGTTGATGTGTTCGAGGAAGCCGTGAACGAAATGGATGCGGAACTGCTCTCCCCCGCCAACGATATTGATCCCGGCAGTTTCCTGCTCCTTGATCCAGATTAGCGTGGCGTCGCGCTTTGCTTGTTCGAGATCCTCCCCCTCAAGCTTCCAGGCAGGCCAGAGTTTTTCCGTTTCCGCCAGCCAGCTGGGTTTAGGTAGCGAGCCGGCAATGGTCGTTTTGAGCATGGGTTCCTCCAGTTTTTTGATTTCATTATGCGTGAGTTTTAGAATGGTTACTATGGTCCGGCAATGTCACGCATGATCAGCGGTGCTGCGTTCGACACAGTAGCAGTTCGCAACAGCTTCTATTATTCGCCCAATTTCTAGCCCATCGGTTAGGACGAGATTGAAAGCTAACCATTTAAATTTCTTAAGCTTTTGAAAGTGCATAGACATTGCCCTTGCCTGCGCTATCCTTAGAATCATAACAATCACGAAAAACGGAGAGGCTGAAATGCGATACCTCCACACCATGGTCCGCATCAAAGATGTGGACGAATCCCTGGATTTCTACTGCAATAAGCTCGGACTGGTTGAACAGCGCCGGATCGATAATGAAGGGGGGCGGTTTACGCTGATTTTTCTCACTGCTCCGAAGGACAAGAACGCGTCGGACGCGTCCCGCGCGCCTGAGCTCGAGCTGACCTACAATTGGGATCCGGAAGAATACACCGGTGGCCGAAATTTCGGTCACCTCGCCTATAAAGTCGATAACATCTATGAAACCTGCAAGAAGCTCATGGACGCGGGGATCACCATCAATCGTCCGCCCCGTGACGGCTACATGGCATTCGTCAAATCGCCTGACGGAATATCGATCGAGCTGTTGCAGGAGGGAGAAAAACTGCTTCCCCAGGAGCCATGGGCATCGATGGAAAATACGGGCAGTTGGTGAGGTGTGAGCATGGCAGAACTTGAATATTTCCAATTTCCGTACGGCTCAGACAACTATTCCGTTCTGATCCATTCCGCAGACACGGGCGAGACGGCGTGCGTCGATCCGGGAGATGGCGATGCCGTCTTGAAAGCGCTTGGCAACAGGGGCTGGAATCTCACCGAAATCTGGATCACTCATCACCATGGCGATCACGTTGCCGGCCTTGAGCAGGTCAAGCAGGCGACGGGCTCCAGAGCTCGCGGCCCGGTTGAGAAATCCGGAGCGATCCCGGGACTGGACGAGCATTTAAGTGATGGCGATAGTTTTTCCTTCGCGGGGAAGACGGTGAATGTCATCCACACCCCCGGTCATACGACGGATATGATCAACTATTATCTGCCGGAAGAGGGGATAGCCTTTACAGGCGATACGCTCTTCGTGATGGGCTGCGGCCGCGTTTTCGAAGGCACGCCAGAGATGATGTGGAACAGTCTCTCAAAACTCGCCAAGTTGCCGAAGGATACGGTGATTTACTGCGCGCACGAATATACGGCGGCAAATGCGCGTTTTGCAGTCACGGTCGATCCCGACAATGCGGCGCTGGCTGAACGGCTCAAGACCGTTGAGTTGGCACGGCGAAATAATCTTCCGACGATCCCCACGACGATGATCGACGAATTGGCGACCAATCCGTTCCTCCGGGCAGGTGATCCGTCAATCCGGTCTTATCTCGGAATGGAAAATGCGAGTGATGCAGAAGTCTTCGCGGAAATCCGCAAACGCAAGGACAACGCCTGAACCGGAACGCCTGACCCGATAAAAAAGCCGCCGGAAGTTACCGGCGGCTTTTCGTTTTGCCACGGCTTTCGCTCAGCCCGTCATTTCTTCAAGCGGCGGGCAGGTGCAGATGAGATTGCGATCCCCGTGCACATTGTCGATCCGCGAGACTGGAGCCCAGTATTTGGCATCGGTTGACACGCCCGCTGGGAACGCCGCCTCGTGGCGGGTATAGGGATGTTCCCACTCTTCTGCCATCAGGTCCTCGGCAGTATGCGGCGCATTGGTCAGCGGGTTGTCGCTGATGCTCCATTTGCCGGTCCGGATCATCTCCGATTCCTCGCCGATTGCAATCATTGCCTCAATGAAGCGATCGAGTTCGGCGAGTGGCTCGGATTCCGTCGGCTCGACCATCAGTGTTCCCGCCACTGGCCAGGACATGGTCGGGGCATGGAAACCGTAGTCGATAAGCCGCTTGGCGATATCGTCGACCGAGGTGTTCGACGCCTCCTTGAGAATGCGCGTGTCGATGATGCACTCATGCGCAACGCGACCGGTCTTGCCCGTGAAGAGAATCGGGAAGTGCTCCTTCAATCGCTCTGCCATGTAATTGGCAGAAAGGATCGCCACCTCCGAAGCATGCTTCAGTCCGTTGCCGCCAAGCATCCGTATATACATCCATGAGATCGGCAGGATAGACGCAGAACCATAGGGCGCTGCCGAAACGGCGTGATCGGTTCCTTCTTCGACATGGCCCGGCAGGAACGGAACGAGATGCTTGGCTACCCCGATCGGACCAATACCCGGGCCTCCGCCACCATGGGGGATGCAGAAGGTCTTGTGCAGGTTCATATGACAGACATCTGCGCCGAAGTCGCCTGGGCGCGCCAGACCGACAAGAGCGTTCAGATTGGCTCCGTCGAGATAGACCTGGCCGCCATGCTCGTGAACGATTTCACAGATTGTGCGGATTTCCG
>JAHEHW010000342.1 GCA_024639745.1 Salaquimonas sp.
GCTTTAGGTGTCAATACAGCAGCGTCCTTGACCATGAAGATATTGAACCCTGGCCCCTCCGTGACGAACCCGTTCTTGTCGGCAAGCAGCGTGTTGTCGAAACCCGTCTCCTTGGCCTCGATCAGTCCTCGGGTGAAATCGCCCCAATGATAATTCTTCGCGGTCGGATCGACGCTGCTTGGCTGTATTCTGCGGATCGCTTCGGGGAGAAAGAGGCGGGCTCCACGCTCGATGACATCCGGTTGGAAGACCCAGATAAACGGTACGCACCAGGCGTAAAAATGATTGGCGCAATGACGCGGGTCACGGCTTCCCGGGATCGTCGGGGATCCCCGGCTTGCCACCATCGAGACATAGGCCTCAAGCAATCCGGATCGGGAAACGATCGCATGCAATATCTCGCGCTGCTCGTCTCTGGTCTGCGAAACGGACAAGCGGCATTTTTCCAGACTCTCCTCGAACCGTTGGAGATAGTCGTTCAATCGAAAGAAACGGCCCCGCCAGGCGTGAACCACATCATAGGTGATATCGGAATGGGTCAGCCCCCAGTCCAGCACTGAAATCTTTGCTTCGGAAATCGGTATGATTTCTCCGTCTATCCAGGCCGCACCGGCCTCCCAAAGACGTTGGTCGCTCATGCTCAACCCGCTCCGTTCAACGCCGCTGTTCGAGCATCATGGCAAGCCGCATTTCCAGCATTGAGATCTGACGCAGCTTCGCTTCGCGCAACGCCGGTTCAGTCACTCTTTTCAGCGACTCCCGCTCTTTGGCTATTTCTTTTTTCAACAGCATTTCAGGCGGTAGCGCGCCTGCTCTCGCCATCAGTCGATATCCCGCAACCTCCAGCGGGTCACCATGCAGCGTCTCCCTCGGAAGGGGCCGTCCCGCGCCGGCCAGATCGTCGAGTTCGCCGGCTTCTACCGCTTCTTCGATACGACGTTCCGCCAGACGTGAAAAATCCATCTCGACCTGCCAAGTAATTTAAACAGGGGCAAGATTGAACGGTTTTCATCCATGCGTAAAGAAGGCGGCATGACGTTTCCCGCCATACCGCCTCAAATCTTCAGCCAGGGGTGTGTCAGGGCATCTGGAAACCTGGCGTGGATTTGGAGATCGCGACCTCCTCTTCGTCCATGTCCTCTTCGATTCCATCGAACAACGGCGTTGAAAGATAGCGCTCACCGGTATCTGGTAGCATGCAAAGAATAACCGTTCCAGGTGTTGCTTTCTTTGCAAGTTCCATCGAAATGGCAAAAGTCGACCCGCCGGAAATGCCAGTGAAAATACCCTCCTGTTGCGCCAGTTTTTTCGCCCAGGCGATGCCGTCCGGTCCGGCGACAGGAATGAGATCGTCGTACAAATGCTTGTCGATCGACTCCTGCAGAACATAGGGAATGAAATCGGGCGTCCATCCCTGGATCGGATGCGGCTCGAATGCCGGGTGGCTTTCGGCAGGGGAATGATCCTTGCCGCGCTTCTGAACATGACCGCTACCGATAAGCTGTGCGTTCGCCGGCTCGCTCAGAATGATCTTGGTATCCGGACGCTTTCTGCGCAGCACCCTGCCAACGCCGGTAACCGTTCCACCGGTACCGTAGCCGGTAACGAAGTAGTCCAGATTCTTACCATCGAAGTCCGCAAGGATCTCACGCGCTGTTGTTGCTTCGTGGATGTCGGCATTGGCTTCTGTTTCAAACTGACGAGCGAGAAACCAACCGTTCTTATCGGCAAGCTCGACCGCCTTCTTGTACATGCCGTAACCCTTCTCAGCCCTAGGCGTCAGCACCACTTTCGCACCCAGCATCCGCATCAGCTTGCGGCGCTCGATGGAAAAACTGTCGGCCATGGTCACGACGAGCGGATAACCTTTCTGCGCGCAAACCATAGCAAGACCGATACCGGTATTCCCGCTTGTCGCCTCAACCACGGTCTGACCTGGCTTAAGAGCGCCAGAGCGTTCTGCCGCTTCGATGATCCCGATGGCAAGCCGGTCCTTGACCGAGGCGGCCGGGTTGAAGAACTCGGCCTTTACGTAAACTTCGACGCCCTCGGGAACGAGATTATTGATCCTGATCGCCGGGGTGTTGCCGATGGTATCGACAACGCTGTCGTAAAGTCGCCCTCTGCCCTCGGTTGTGCGGATGTTTTCGGAATTAGCCATGTTTCTCTCCCGTGTTTTGATAAGCCTATCTATTCAGTCACCCGGAATCTGCCTCAAGCAGCCGGCATCAACAAGGTCGCTTTTTTCTCCCGCAAGCGGTTTCGGGGGCGAGCGTTCTCGTCAGGGTCAGGCTTGCGCGAATAATTCCTCAGGATCCCGGGACTTTTTCAGCAGGGTGGCAACAACGAAAAGGTTCACCACACCCGAGGCTGCCGCAAGCGCGTAGGCCGCCAAATAATCGCCGGTCAAATCATACAATAAACCACCGCTATATCCGCCGATCGCGTGCCCGAACCAGCCGAACATCGTTACAATGCCGAGCGCCGATGCGCGCATTGAAGGCGCTATCAGCATGCGGATGGACAACAGCACGCCGGTCATGACACCAGCATAACCGAAACCGTAGATGACCGCGTAGATGTAGAAAACTTCTAGTGCCCTGACCTGCATGAAACCATACACCATCAGGGTCATCCAGGCGGTCGCGGTCATATAGGCGGGCAAAGCCCCGATTATGTCAGCGAGTTTACCGAAGGCGATCCTCCCAGCAATGGCAACGAGCAGCATGATGAAAATCACACTGCTTGCTTCGTCTGGGGCATACCCCCTGTCTTGAACGAGGGGCACCAAATGCATGAGGGGCACCGACATGCAGGTGCAACAGAACAGAATGGCAATGCTCATTCGCGTCACCACGGCCCGAAACGGCAGAAATGACTCCTCACTGGAGGCACCCTGAGCGACCCCGGGACCCGCAGGGGGACATTCTCGGTGGCTGACGCAGAAGCGTCGCTAGCGGTAAAACAAGAA
>JAHEHW010000343.1 GCA_024639745.1 Salaquimonas sp.
CCCCGCCCGCAACCTGCTTTCGGAAACCTGTTCTATTTGCCCGAATCCCCTGGCCGAAAGACGGATCACGACGCCTTCGATCCCACCGTCTCGGACAAGAAGATTCGAGCCGACGCCGATAACGGTTACGGGCACCTCTTCAGGCAACAGGTTCAGGAACAAGGAGAGATCGTCTTGGTCAGCCGGCTGGAACAGCACCTCCGCAGGTCCGCCCACCCTCAGCCAAGTGAGCTTCGACAGATCGCCATTCGCCTGCAGCCGGCCACGCAATTCCGGCATTCGCTGCTGAATATCTTCAAACAGGGTCTTCTCAGTCATCCGATCCGGCCTGCTTATCCAGAGCCGCTAATTCTCCCGGCAACGCATAGGCCCATTTCGTTATGTCGCCGGCCCCGAGAAATATGACCAGATCACCCGGTTCGGCCAATTCCGCAATGATCGGCGCAATATCGCCCGGTCTGGAAATCGTCCGAGGATCACGGTGGCCTGCCGCTTTCAACCCATTTACCAAGGCCTCTTCATCGGCACCAGGTATCGGCGCTTCGCCGGCCGTATAAACCGGGGCTACGAGTACGGAATCCGCATCGTTGAAACAGGAACAGAAATCACCGAAAAGGCTGTGCAGCCGCGAAAAACGGTGCGGCTGCATAACAGCGATCACACGCCGCTGCGTTGCCCCGCGGGCAGCGGAAAGCACTGCGGAAATCTCAACCGGATGATGCGCATAGTCATCGAAGATATTGACGCCGTTCCACTCACCGGTCGGCGTGAATCGGCGTTTTACGCCCGAGAATGCAGAAATGCCCTTTGCTATGCCGGCGGCATCGACGCCGAGCTGACTGGCGACGGCAATTGCAGCGGTCGCATTCGAAACATTGTGGATGCCGGCCATGGGGAGTTCGAGCCCGGAGATCGTTTCGACTTCACCGGTTTTCCAGTCCCATATATCAACATCGAAACGGCTCTTCGCCCCGGAAAAAGAGATATTTGAAAATCGGACATCGGCCTGCTTGTTTTCACCATAGGTGATGATCCGCCGGTCCGTGATCTGGGAAACCATCGCCTGGACTTCCGGATGATCGATGCAACAAACGCCAAAACCGTAAAAAGGCACATTTTCGACGAACTCGCGAAATGCAGCCTTCACCGCTTCGTAGTCGCCATAATGGTCGAGATGCTCCGGATCGATATTGGTGACAACGGCAACATCCGCCGGCAATTTAAGGAATGTTCCGTCCGACTCGTCGGCCTCACATACCATCCAATCGCCTTCGCCGAGACGAACATTAGTCCCCAGATGGTTGATGATCCCGCCATTGATCACGGTCGGATCGAGATCACCCGCCTCAAGCAGGGTACCCACCATGGAAGTAGTGGTTGTCTTCCCGTGCGTGCCGCCGATAGCGATAGCGTTCTTGAAGCGCATTAGCTCCGCCAGCATTTCAGCGCGCCGGACCAGAGGAATGCGCCGTTCACCCGCCGCAATGCGTTCGGGATTATCCTGCTTGATCGCGCTTGAGGCTACGACAACCTCTGCATCGCCAAGATTCTCGGCGCGGTGTCCTATATAAACCTTAATCCCCCTGGCCCGGAGCCGTTCGACATTTGCGCCTTCTGCCTGGTCCGATCCCTGGACCTGATAGCCGATCGAGTGCAACACTTCCGCGATACCGCTCATGCCGATACCACCTATGCCGACGAAATGGACGGTTCCAATGGTCGAGGGCATATGCATGGCGAAGTCTCGTATCGTTGTGGCCTGACAAATCAGTTTCCGAAAGAAAGCTCGGAAAAGTCGCCGCCGCTGATAGCACATTCGACACAATCGGCAAGCCGCGAAGCCGCATCCGGTATTCCCGTTCCGGCTGCAAGGGCTGCCATATCGCGCATCTTGTCAGGTCCCGAAAGCGCCTGGGATAGAATGACGGCCAGTCGTTGCAGTGTAAGTTCGGATTGCCGCACCACGAAGGCTCCGCCAGCCGATTCCATGCCGCTGGCATTTGCCGCCTGATCACCATCCAGTGATCCCGGCAGCGGAACCAGCAACGAAGGACGACCAATCACCGCAAGTTCTGTCACGCTTGAGGCGCCGGCGCGAGCGATGACAAAATGTGAATCGGCAATCCGACCGGGCATGTTGTCGAAAAAGGTCGATAGTTCGGCATTCAATCCCAACGCATCATAGTCAGTTCGCACCTGCGCGATATCCTCTTCGCGCGCCTGTTGAACGATGCGCAGACGCGACCGCTCTTGCTCGCTCAGTTTTTCGAGTGCGGGGGGCAGTATCTCGCTGAAGAAACGCGCTCCCTGACTACCACCGAATATGACCAGATTGAACGGCTTATCGTGTTCGGCAGCCACATACGGATGCCACATCACATCGGTAACCTTTGGTCTTACCGGGTTGCCTGTGTGAACGATAGGCACCTGCGGTCGATAACCGATTTGGGGAAAGCCGACGGCAACCGCTTTCACCTTGGTCGAAAGCAGGCGGTTAGCCCGACCGAGGATCGCATTCTGCTCGTGGACGAGACAAGCGATCCCCGCATTGGCGGCAGCAAAAATCGGCGGCACCGTCGGGTATCCGCCAAAGCCGACCGCCGCGATCGGTCTGACTCGCTTCAGGAGTGCCTGGGATTGCCGGTAGCCCTTGAAAAGCGCCCATGGCGTTCGAATAAGCGCTACTGGATTACGCCCGCCAAGCGTGGCGGAAGCGATCACCTGCTTGCTGTCACAGGGAAAGTTTTCGGCAAAACGCTCGGCCCGGCGATCGGTGGCAAGATGAACGCGGAAGCCACGACGCTTCAATTCATGCGCTAGCGCTTCAGCCGGAAACAGGTGCCCGCCCGTTCCACCTGCCGAAAGCAATATGTCCTTCTCAGCCATGAAGCGCCCTTGTCATTCCGCCGGTGTATAGGGACGAAGACTCATCCCCGCATGCCGGATGCGCAGGCTTTCCGGCCGC
>JAHEHW010000344.1 GCA_024639745.1 Salaquimonas sp.
CTCGTGAAAGAGATCAGAAACGGAGCCGGGCAGGGCACGGCATCGCCGTCCGCTTCATCTGGCCAATCCCGTCCGGCGGGTGGCAGTCAAGCAGCACCTAGCACCACACCGCGCGAGATGGCGACGCGAGCGCCAAGTGCGACGGGTGAGGCTACGGCTTTCCATACACGTTCAGATAAGCCGCCGGTGGGTAACCTGACCAGCGCGGACGTACGTCAGTCTTCAGGATCGGGAATATCGGCAAACCTGGCGGACAAGCCGCAACCGGCGTCGGAAGCCTTGGTCGAAATCAATGGTTTTGAAGACCTAATCATGTTGACCGAGGACAAGCGCGATCTCAAGGCTAAGACATATTTGCGTCGTCATGTGCGTTTGATCGAGTTTCGCAAGGGGCATATCGAGTTCAATCTCGCTGGCGATCCGCCCCGGGAAGGCTTGCAGGATCTGAAGCGCAAGATCGAGGAATGGACCGGACACCGCTGGAATCTTGTGGTCAGCGCCAAGGACGGAATGCCGACCCTCGAAGAAATCGAGCGGGCGGAATTCGAGCAGCGGCTCGAGGATGCGCGATCTCACCCGGCCGTTGCGGCCATACTCAAGAATTTCGAGGGCGCTCGCATTGTGGATGTGCGGATCAAGGAGAAAGCTGCAGACACATTGCCGCCCGCACCCGACGAAGAGGACAGTGGCCTCAACGATTTTTTCGAATAGCCCGTTTGGATATCGCCGGGCGGCTTGGAGCAGGAAAAGACCATGAAAGACATACTTAACATCATGAAACAGGCCAAGGAAATGCAATCCAAAATGTCGGAATTGCAGGAAGATATGGCCAATGTGGAAGCCCAGGGCACGGCCGGGGGCGGCATGGTTACGATCATTCTTTCCGGTAAAGGCGAACTCAAGGGCGTCACGATCGACCCGTCGCTACTGAGTGATGGTGAGGCCGAGATGATTGAAGACCTTCTGATCGCCGCCCATTCTGACGCGAAGACCAAGGTCGAAGAAATTGTAGCCGAGAAGACCAGGGAACTTACAGCCGGCCTGCCAATACCACCTGGCATGAAATTGCCGTTCTGACCCCGATTTGTCGATGCCGAAATCCGTCACTGGTCCCGAGATCGAACGCTTGATCCAGCTTCTTTCCCGACTGCCGGGACTGGGGCCTAGGTCTGCACGACGTGCTGCCCTCCATCTGATCAAGAATCGGGAAAATCTGCTTGAACCGCTCGCCGGGGCGACCCGCGAAGCGGCTGAAAAGGTAAAGATCTGCTCGGTATGCGGAAATGTCGATACGTCGGATCCATGCGTCATTTGCTCGGATGAGCGCCGCGATCCATCCGTCATCGTCGTGGTGGAAGACGTCTCAGATCTTTGGGCGCTGGAAAGGGCTGCGGTACTCAATTGTCGATATCACGTACTCGGCGGTACACTGTCCCCGCTTGACGGCGTCGGCCCGGAGGATTTGACCATCAATAATCTTGTCTCCCGTGTCATCGAGGCGCAGGGTACAATCAGCGAAGTGATTATCGCCGTCAATGCGACCGTGGAAGGTCAGACCACCGCACATTTCATTACGGATCAGCTCGAAGGCCAATCGGTCAAGATTACCAGACTTGCCCACGGCGTGCCTGTTGGAGGGGAGCTCGACTATCTTGACGAGGGAACGCTCGCTGCAGCGATCAAGAGCAGGAGCGATTTCTGATGAAGCCCTTTCTGGTCCTGCAACTGCGACCGGAAGCCGCCGCTTCCGATAACGAATATCAGGCGATCCTGAAAAAAGCCGCGTTGGATGAAGGCATGACTCGCCGGATACGGCTGGAATCTGAAGATATTCCTCCCGATATAAATCTGGAAGACTATTCCGGGGTGATCGTGGGCGGCGGTCCCGGTTGTATCAGCGATCCTGAGGCGACCAAGTCTGAGGTCGAAAAGAAAATTGAGTCGGCGGTTTTGGGTTTGATGCCGAAAATCGTCAGCGAAGATATTCCATTTCTCGGCTGTTGCTATGGCATTAGCATCCTTGCCCATTTTCTGGGAGCTCCGGTCGGAAAGGAACGCTTTGGAGAGCCCGTGAGTGTCGTTGAATGTCAGATTGAGCCAGAGGGTTTCAGCGACCCATTACTCGAAGGTGTTCCGGAAACCTTCGATGCTTTCGTTGGCCACAAGGAGGCGGTGCAGGAACTCCCGAACGGCTGCGCGCATCTGGTTTCGTCACAAGCCTGTCCGTTTCAGATGCTGCGTTTCGGTGAAAATGTATACGCCACACAATTCCATCCGGAAGCCGATGGTGATGTCTTCGAACTGCGCATCCGTATCTACAAGGATAAGGGCTATTTCCATCCGGAGGAGGCTGACGCCCTGATCGCCAAAGCCCATGAAGGCCACCCCGAACAAATGGCAAAGATATTGAAGAACTTTGTCAGCCGATACACATCGGTTTGATGAGGCCGAAACAGCAAACAGCTTCCCGTCGATTACAGCTATTGAAGCCCACCGACTACGGCTACAACGAATTCTCACCGAGAATTTGGCACGGCATGACCGTGGGGCCGTGGCTTGGCTTGATGCGTGGCAATATGCGGAATATCGCCCCGATCCGCTGGCCGTTGGCCGTTTCAGTGAGTATGTCCGCCATCCTAAATACCGCGCTTGCGCTAGCCGCACCATCTGCAAACAAGGTCGGCAAGGCTTCTCTTCAAGAACGGCCGCCACTTTTCGTCTTGGGGTTCTGGCGGTCGGGAACAACCTATTTGCATGAATTGCTGGCAGCCTGCCCGGGTAATGCGGCTCCTTCGATGCTCGAATGCATGTGTCCGCAATCGTTTGAAACCGCGAAAGCGCTCTCCGGCATATTGTCCGCGATAATTCCGAAGCGGCGGCCTATGGATCGGTTAGAATACGCACTCGATGCGCCGCAGGAAGACGAATTCGCAATTCTGAACCTTGGGCTT
>JAHEHW010000036.1 GCA_024639745.1 Salaquimonas sp.
GCCCACGCGCAGAAGAATCAAGACGTGGAGTTGGCAAAATCCAACATCATGCTGATCGGGCCGACCGGCTGCGGCAAGACGCTGCTCGCACAGACGCTTGCCCGCATCATCGACGTCCCGTTCACGATGGCGGACGCCACGACGCTGACCGAGGCCGGCTATGTTGGTGAAGACGTTGAAAACATCATCCTTAAATTGCTGCAGTCTGCCGATTATAATGTCGAGCGCGCCCAGCGCGGCATCGTCTATATTGACGAGGTCGACAAGATTTCACGCAAGTCGGACAATCCGTCGATTACGCGCGACGTGTCGGGCGAGGGTGTTCAGCAGGCACTTCTGAAAATCATGGAAGGCACCGTTGCTTCGGTTCCGCCTCAAGGCGGCCGCAAGCATCCACAGCAGGAATTCCTGCAGGTCGATACGACCAACATATTGTTCATCTGCGGCGGCGCCTTCGCCGGGCTCGACAAGATCATTTCCGAGAGGGGGCGCAAGACATCCATCGGATTTGCGGCAACTGTGGAATCGCCGGAAGATCGCAAGACAGGTGAATTGTTCCGTGGCGTTGAGCCGGAAGACCTGCTTCGCTTCGGCCTCATACCGGAATTCGTCGGTCGCGTACCGGTCCTCGCGACACTTGAGGATCTTGACGAGGACGCCTTGATACAAATCCTGAGTGAGCCGAAAAACGCGCTGGTGAAACAGTATCAACGCCTGTTCGAGATGGAAAACGTGGAGCTCTCTTTCCACGAGGACGCCCTCCGCGCGATCGCCCGCAAGGCTATCGAACGCAAGACCGGCGCCCGCGGCTTGCGGTCTATTCTCGAGGGCATATTGCTTGATACGATGTTCGAACTCCCAGCTATGGAAGGTGTTGAGGAAGTCGTCATTTCCGAAGAAGTCGTTACCGGCAATGCCCGCCCGCTGTATATCTACGCGGAAAAGGAAGACGAGAAAGAGGCTAGCGCATAACCCTCACGGGAAAGATGCGTCTCGTCATATAATTCACTTATAGAATAATGGCCTTCCCGGATAAAACGGGAGGTCCTTTTTACGGGCATTCGTTTCTACGCCGAAACATACTTGTTTCATGCGCTTGAAAGCACCCCCGAACCAACCCATTTATTGGAAAAGCAATGCGGTTTCCATCGTACCCGGATTAGGATCAGGGTCTCCACCAAAGAGTGGTTTCTTATCAGAGACAGTGCTTGTTGGCTGGGTGTAGTACGCGGTAAACTGCAGAATCAATAGGGGCTACGGCTTGTCGCCCGTCGGCGCCCAAGAGGAAAAATCGAATGGTTAAATCGAGCAGTTCGAAGATCGGAATTGGATCAGGGAGCAAATATCCCTTGCTGCCCCTTCGCGATATCGTCGTCTTCCCACACATGATCGTGCCGCTCTTTGTAGGTCGCGAGAAGTCGATTCTCGCGCTTGAAGAGGTCATGGAGAACGATCATCATATCCTGCTTTTCACTCAGCGAAATGCCGGCGATGACGATCCGTCTCCGGAAGGCCTGTATGATGTCGGCACGCTTGCGAAAGTGCTGCACATGCTAAAATTGCCGGACGGCACCGTTAAGGTGTTGGTCGAAGGCACATCCAGAGCACGCGTGACGCAGTTTACCGACCGCGAAGAATTCCACGAAGCCTATTGCGAAATCCTCGAGGATGCAGAGGATGATCCGGTCGAAGTAGAGGCTGTCGGGCGTTCCGTCGTTTCGGAATTCGAGAATTACGTGAAGCTAAATAAGAAGGTTTCGCCTGAGGTTCTCTCTGCCGTTACGCAAATCGACGACTTCGCAAAGCTTGCTGACACGATTGCCTCGCACCTTGCGATTAAGCTGCCTGAGAAGCAGGAAATTCTGGCCATCATGAGCGTTCGCGAGCGTCTCGAGCATATCCTCGCAATGATGGAGAGCGAAATCTCCGTGCTGCAGGTGGAAAAACGCATCCGCAGCCGCGTCAAGCGCCAGATGGAGAAAACCCAGCGCGAGTACTATCTGAACGAGCAGATGAAGGCCATTCAGAAAGAACTCGGTGAGGGCGAGGACGGCAAGGACGAGCTCGGTGAACTTGAAGAACGGATCGAAAAGACCAAGCTGTCCAAGGAAGCCCGCGAAAAAGCGCGCGCCGAGTTCAAGAAACTACGTCAGATGAGCCCGATGTCGGCCGAGGCGACCGTTGTCCGAAACTATCTGGATTGGCTGCTCGGAATCCCGTGGGGCAAGCGCTCGGCCAAGAAGGTTGATATCAATAAGGCCCAGGAAATCCTCGATGCGGATCATTACGGTCTGGAAAAGGTCAAAGAACGGATCATCGAGTATCTCGCGGTTCAGAGCCGCGCCTCGAAGATAAAGGGGCCGATACTCTGCCTCGTCGGACCGCCTGGTGTGGGTAAGACCTCGCTTGGACGCTCGATCGCGAAAGCTACCGGCCGCGAATTTGTTCGTATGGCGCTTGGCGGGGTGCGCGACGAGGCCGAGATCCGTGGTCACCGTCGTACCTATATCGGCTCGATGCCCGGTAAGGTCATCCAGTCCATGAAAAAGGCCAAGAAGACGAATCCGCTCTTCCTACTCGACGAGATCGACAAGATGGGTATGGATTTCCGCGGTGATCCGTCTTCGGCATTGCTCGAGGTCTTGGATCCGGCGCAGAACAACACGTTCTCGGATCACTATCTTGAAGTGGACTATGACCTGTCGAATGTCATGTTCGTGACGACCGCCAATACGCTCAACATCCCGGGCCCATTGATGGACCGGATGGAGATCATCCGTTTGGCCGGTTATATGGAGGATGAGAAAGTGGAAATCGCCAAGCGGCATCTGCTTCCGAAGTGCATCCACGAACATGCTTTGTCGGACGAGGAGTTCAGAATTTCCGACGGAGCGATCCGCGACATCATCCGGCATTACACCCGTGAAGCCGGCGTCAGGAACCTTGAGCGCGAACTATCAAAGCTGGCGCGCAAGGCAGTGACGGAAATTCTGAAAACCGGTAAGAAGTCGATCAAGGTGACCGAGAAAAATCTCGGCGATTTCCTTGGTGTGACGAAATTCCGTTATGGCAAGGCCGAGATGGAAGATCAGATCGGAGTCGTCACTGGTCTGGCCTGGACCGAGGTCGGCGGCGAGTTGCTCACGATTGAGGGCGTGTCGATGCCTGGCAAGGGCAAGATGACCGTGACCGGAAACTTGAAAGACGTGATGAAGGAGTCGATTTCCGCCGCTGCGTCTTATGTCCGCTCGCGCGCGATAAGTTTCGGTATCGAGCCGCCTCGGTTCGATAAGCTCGACATTCATGTGCACGTTCCTGAAGGCGCTACGCCCAAGGACGGTCCGTCTGCCGGCACGGCCATGACCACGGCAATCGTCTCGGTCATGACCGGTATTCCGGTTCGTGCTGATGTGGCGATGACCGGCGAGATAACCCTGAGAGGGCGTGTCCTGCCGATCGGCGGCCTGAAGGAGAAACTCCTTGCGGCCCTTCGCGGTGGCATCACCAAGGTGCTGATTCCAGAAGAAAACGCCAAGGATCTGGCGGAGATTCCGGATAACGTGAAGAAAAACCTTGAGATCGTTCCAGTATCGCATATCGATGAAGTGCTGAAACACGCGCTTGTCCGCCAGCCGGAAGCGATCGAATGGACCGAAGAAGACGAGGAAAGGGCTCGCAGAGCGATGCTCACGGTACCGGACGACCGGGAAAGCGTGCCAAGAGCTCATTAAGTCTTCAGTCGCAATTCGCCTAATTATGATAAGTCGAAGCGGGGCCTCTGGGCCCCGTTTTTTTGCGCCAATTCCGAGTTTGCGCGTTCTCTTGTCGCCCACATTTGAGTCATAGTGCGGTCCATCGTTGATTCGATGCCAATGCAGAAAATGGTGAAAATGACCGCTATTTCTTATTCCCGTCTCAACTTGCCAGGGAAATTTCATTGAAAATCGTTCGAAAACCCCAGAAAACTGGGGGTTTGCGACCGTTGCCATTGTATCTCAGACCACTTGATGCGACTTTCATACCTGTCACAAAGAATGGCGAAGCCGTTTGATTGAAAGGTATCAACATGAATAAGAACGACCTGATTGCATCGGTTGCTGACAAAGCCGATTTGACAAAAGCTAAGGCAGCGGAGGCCGTGGACGCGGTGCTTGACGGGATCACCTCTTCGTTGAGCTCGGGTGAGGAAGTCCGTTTGATCGGATTTGGAAATTTCGTGGTTGCTCATCGCAAGGCGAGTACCGCTCGCAACCCTCAGACTGGTGCGACCGTCGACGTGCCGGCTGCCAATGTGCCGCGCTTCAAACCCGGCAAGGCGCTCAAGGATGCAGTCAATTCATGATTTAATGAGGCCGGTGGTTCGGTCCGTAGGGTCGGTAAAGATCTAAACGGTAGGATACTGGTTCATGTTCTCCCGGAAGCCCGTTGTCCCCAAGGCAACGGGTTTTTTGATTATTCCGGTTCTCTTTTGGGGAAAAAGAAAAAACCCTCCGTCTGAGATAAAGGGGTAACTGGACAAAGCAACGCGAATGCCGCCAAATCGGGTTTTGCCACCATCTGCATGGGACGCGTCTTGCCAACAGGCCAGGAAGACCAGGAATTACTCCTCTCGACCAGAGGTTTGACCAAGACCTTTGGCGATCTTGTCGCGAACGATGCTCTGGACCTGGACATCCGAAAGGGTGAAATCCATGCGCTGCTGGGTGAGAACGGAGCGGGCAAATCGACACTGGTGAAAATGCTCTATGGATCGCTCCAGCCTGATTCAGGAAGCATAATTTGGCGGGGAAAAGAGACATCAATTGCCAATCCGGCAGCCGCTCGCCATCTTGGCATAGGCATGGTGTTTCAGCATTTCTCACTGTTCGAGGCTTTGACCGTCGCCGACAATATTCTGATCTCGACCGATAACCCGGTATCAAGGCAGCGCATCGCTCAGGACGCCGAACGGCTCGCGCAGTCCTATGGCCTGCCGCTGAATACGCGTTCCTATGTCGGCGATCTTTCGGTTGGCGAGCGACAGCGGGTCGAAATCGTCCGTTGTCTGCTGCAGAATCCCCAACTGATTATCCTGGATGAGCCGACTTCCGTTTTGACGCCTCAAGAAGCCGAAGGGCTTTTCGAAACGCTCCTCAGGCTCCGGGCGGAAGGCTGCTCGGTACTGTATATCTCGCATCGGTTGGACGAGGTGAAAGCGCTTTGTGATCGCGCTACTGTCCTGCGCCACGGCAAAATGATCGGCGAATGCGACCCGGCCGAAGAGACCGCTGCAAGCCTTGCTGCAATGATGGTAGGCGCCCAGGTCGAAAAAGTTGAGCGCGACCACGACGGTGCGCTCGAAGCAGCCGGCGAAGTCCTCCTGGAACTTTCGGATGCAGGCCTGGAGCCTGAAAGTCCTTTTGCCGTTCGGTTGCGCAATCTTGTTCTTCAGGTGCGCTCAGGAGAAATAGTAGGAATCGCAGGCGTGGCCGGTAATGGCCAGTCCGAATTGTTCAGATTGATCTCCGGTGAGGTCAGCGCGCCGCATGATCAAATCAAGATCCGGGGAAAACAGGCGGGCGGACTCGGCGTTAACGGCAGAAGGAGGCTTGGCGCCGCTTTCGTACCCGAGGAACGCCTTGGACATGGCGCCGTGCCCGATATGACGCTTTCTGAAAATCTGCTTCTTTCCCGCCATGCCTCCGACCGGGTGGCCTTTCAGCGCTTCGGCCCGCTCGGGGTTGTGTGGAAATCGATGCTGACAGAAGCAATGACGCGGATTTGCGACGCGATGGATGTCCGGAAGTCCACTGCGGACCCGGCTGCTTCGGCGCTGTCGGGCGGCAACCTGCAGAAGTTCATTGTCGGTCGGGAACTCGACCGCCAGCCTTCCATTCTCGTCGTCAATCAGCCGACATGGGGGGTTGATGCCGGTGCGGCGCAACACATCCGCAAGGCGCTCGTCGACCTCGCAAAGAGCGGTTCGGCCATCCTGATGATTTCCCAGGATCTCGATGAGATTTTCGAGATCGCCGACCGAATTCTGGTTATCGATGACGGTAGTCTCAGGGAAGCGGGCGCTGCAAGCAAAGTCACCAGGGAAGAAGTCGGGATGCTCATGGGCGGTGCCACGGCAGGCATGAGAACTTCAACGCCGTCGTCGGAGGAAAACCATGCGCATTGAACTGCAGCGCAGGGATGCCCCCTCGCGGCGGATGTCTCTGCTTTCCCCGCTGATTGCCTTGGCGCTTACGATGCTGACCGGATGCATCATTTTTCTTGTGCTCGGCGTCGATCCGATTGCCGGCATATACGCCTTTTTCGTCGAGCCGTTGACAGAAACATGGTCGCTTCACGAGCTCGCCATCAAGGCTGCTCCTCTGATCCTGATCGCGATCGGTTTGTCGATCTGTTTCCGCTCTTCGAATTGGAACATTGGCGCCGAAGGTCAATTCATCACAGGGGCGATTGCCGGCAGTGCTATTCCGATCCTGATGCCGGAAGCGAGCGGGGCATGGGTGCTGCCCGCCATGCTGGTCCTCGGAATGCTCGGTGGCGCCGCCTGGGCAGCGATTCCAGCATTCTGCAAGACGCGGTTCAACGCGAATGAAATCCTCACGAGCCTGATGCTCGTATATGTTGCTCAACTGTTTCTCGATTGGCTCGTCCGTGGTCCCTGGCGAAACCCGGAGGGCTTCAATTTTCCAGAGTCGAGGACATTTTCCGCCGGACAGATACTGCCTGAGATCCTGGATTCGGGCAGAACCCATTATGGCGCGGTTTTTGCAGTCGTGCTGGCGGTCATCCTATGGTTGTCGCTAACAAAGACGGTGAAAGGGTTTGAGATCCGGGTCATCGGTCAGGCAAGGCGGGCAGGGGCCTTCGCCGGCTTCGATGCGAACAGGCTCACCATTTTTGCCTTCCTGCTGTCCGGCGCGCTTGCCGGGCTTGCGGGTATCAGCGAAGTCTCGGGAGCCATTCAGCAATTGCGCCCGAGCATATCCCCGGGTTATGGCTTCACCGCGATCATTGTCGCTTTCCTGGGACGCTTGAATCCGCTCGGGATAATCGTTGCCGGGACGGTATTGGCACTAACCTATCTGGGAAGCGAAGCGGCACAGATCATGCTTGGGATATCGGACAAGATCGGCAGGGTGTTCCAGGGGCTGTTGCTGTTTTATGTCCTCTCTTGCGACACGCTGATCCATTATCGCATCCGCTTTGCCGCAATAGACCGCAGACCCTCTAAGGAGATCGCTTAGTGGGGATATTAGAGGCTGTCCTTCTGACCATTATAACCGCGGCCACCCCCTTGTTGCTCGCTGCCATCGGGGAACTGGTGACCGAGCGGTCCGGCGTGCTCAATCTGGGGGTCGAGGGCATGATGATCATCGGCGCTATCGCCGGTTTCGCCTTTGCCCAGATGACCGGCAACCCCTATCTGGGCACACTAGCAGGCGCTATTCTCGGCGCACTGTTCTCGCTGTTCTTCGGGTTCCTGGTACTCACCCTTGTTACCAACCAGTACGCCACGGGGCTTGCGCTTACCATCCTCGGACTTGGCCTCTCGGGCCTGTGGGGGGAAGCTTATATTGGCGTGCCGGGTATCAAATTGCAGCCGGTCGCAATTCCCCTTCTGTCAGAGATACCATTCTTCGGCCCGCTCTTTTTCAAACAGGATATCCTGTTCTACATTTCTATCGGGCTTGTCTGTGCGGTGAGTTATTTCCTGTTTCGAACCAATGCAGGACTGAAACTGAGAGCCGTCGGCGACAATCACCATTCCGCTCATGCCCTTGGGGTCAACGTTATTGCAGTACGCTACATGGCCGTCATGTTCGGCGGGGCCTGTGCCGGGTTGGCCGGCGCGCATCTCTCTCTGGTTTATACTCCGCAATGGGTAGAGAACATGTCCGCGGGTCGTGGCTGGATCGCGCTCGCGCTGGTGGTATTCGCGTCCTGGCGTCCCTACAGGGTTCTTTCTGGAGCTTATCTATTCGGCGCGGTCGGAATAGCGCAACTCCACGCCCAAGCGCTCGGCATCGGCATCCCCTCGCAATTTCTGTCCGCGCTTCCATATATCGCAACAGTCGTCGTTCTCGTGCTGATCTCGAGAAACCGGCGATTGACCTTGATTAATACCCCGGCCACACTCGGCAAGGGTTTCGTACCGGACCGATAATGCGTATGTTCCGGCACATCCATCAATGGACAAAAACACTAAGCTGAACAGGGAAATCACTCATGAATACATTTCTCGGTATTGCAGCCGCGTTCGCGGTTGGCTTGGCCGCCACGTCCACAGCGCTTGCCGCCTCCCACGAAAAAGTCAAAGCCTGTTTCATCTATGTCGGCCCGGTCGGTGATTTCGGCTGGTCATATCAGCATGACCAGGGCCGCCTCGATGTCGAGGAAGTGCTCGGCGATGCGGTTGAAACCGCTTATCTGGAAAGCGTGCCAGAAGGGGCCGATGCGGAACGCGCAATCGAGCGGTTCGCACGATCCAGCTGCAACATCATATTCACCACCTCCTTTGGCTATATGGATGCGACCAACAAGGTTGCAGGCCGCTTCCCGGACGTTAAATTCGAACACGCGACGGGCTACAAACGTGACCACCCGAACATCTCCACCTATAATTCCAAATTCTACCAAGGGCGCTACATCCAGGGTCAGATTGCCGCCAAAATGTCTGAAAGCGGCATTGCCGGCTACATCGCTTCGTTCCCGATCCCTGAAGTCGTCATGGGGATCAATGCGTTCATTTTGGGCGCTCAATCCGTTAATCCGGATTTTCAAGTGAAGATCGTATGGGCTAACACCTGGTTCGATCCCGGTAAGGAGTCCGACGCCGCCAAGACGCTAATCGACCAGGGTGCCGATATCATCACCCAGCACACCGATTCCACTGGCCCGATGCAGGTCGCTGCCGAACGCGGCGTCAAAGCATTCGGGCAGGCCTCCGACATGATCAAGTTCGGTCCGGAGACCCAGCTGACATCGATTATCGACGATTGGGGTCCTTATTACATCGAACGGGTCAAGGCGGTCATGGAAGGCACCTGGGAACAGGTCGATATTTGGGCAGGCATGGCTGAAGGACACGTCGTAATGGCGCCATACACCAATATGCCAGAAGACGTGGCCGCGATGGCGGAAGAAACCGAGCAGAAAATCATCTCTGGCGAATTCGAGTCCTTCACCGGACCGATCAACAAGCAGGACGGTACCCAGTGGCTTGCGGAAGGTGAAAAAGCGACCGAAGAGCAACTGCTTGGCATGAACTTCTATATTGAAGGAGTCGACGGCACGCTTCCAGAATAAGGGAATATCGATCACACAAACAAAGGACGGTCGGGCTGCATCGCCCGGCCGTTTTGTTTTATTTCTAAATCGACCGCGGAGCTACTTGAATTGCACGCACAATTATCGCTATAGGCAAGGAATTGAACCACGCCTTCTACGGAGAGGTGGCAGAGTGGTTGAATGCACCGGTCTTGAAAACCGGCGTGCGTGCAAGCGTACCGTGGGTTCGAATCCCACCCTCTCCGCCACCAACCCCCA
>JAHEHW010000037.1 GCA_024639745.1 Salaquimonas sp.
GTCGCCGTCGCTCGGTGTTCTGCCTGTCGAGCAAGGGTTTGCGGTTGATGGATTTACCCTGATTGCCGAACAGGATGTTCTTGGCGACCGGTTGGTGCGGCGGTCGCGCCGGAAAAAGGGCAGCGATTACATAGCCGAGGTCTCAAGTCTTGCAGAGGGTGACATCGTGATTCACGTCGATCACGGTATTGCCCGGTTTGCAGGATTGCGGACCATCGAAGCGGCTGGCGCCCCGCATGACTGCCTTGAACTGAGATATGCCGGAGAGGACAAGCTTTATCTGCCGGTTGAGAATATCGAACTTCTGTCCCGATACGGTTCCGAAGACACAGAGGTCACGCTCGACCGGCTCGGAGGTGTCGCCTGGCAGGCGCGTAAATCGAAGCTGAAGAAAAAACTGCTTGAGATTGCGGGCCAATTGATCCGGATCGCTGCGGAAAGGGCGATACGGCGTGCTGAAAAGCTCGCGCCGCCCGAGGGCGCTTATGGCGAGTTTGCCGCGCGCTTCCCTTATGATGAGACCGAGGATCAGCAGGCAGCCATTGATGCCGTGCTTGATGATCTTGTCGCCGGTAGCCCAATGGATCGACTGATTTGCGGCGATGTGGGCTTTGGCAAAACCGAAGTGGCGCTCCGCGCGGCCTTTGTTGCCGCGATGGCCGGCCGGCAGGTTGCCATCATTGTTCCGACAACGCTTCTGGCCCGTCAGCATTTCAAGACCTTTTCCGAACGGTTCCAGGGTTTGCCGGTGAAGGTGGTGCAGGCGTCCCGCCTCGTTTCTTCGAAAAAGCTGGCCGAAACACGGAAAGGCCTCGCCGATGGGACGATTGATATCGTCATCGGAACCCACGCGCTTTTGGCGGATTCGGTGAAATTCGACCGTCTCGGCCTGCTGATCATCGACGAAGAGCAGCGGTTCGGGGTCAAGCATAAGGAAAAACTGAAAGAACTGCGGGGCGATATACATGTTCTGACGCTTTCGGCAACGCCGATTCCGCGGACGCTGCAACTGGCGCTGACAGGCGTCCGGGAGCTTTCACTCATTACGACTGCGCCAGTGGACCGGTTAGCTGTGCGAACCTTCGTCACGCCGTTCGACCCTCTGGTGGTGCGTGAGGCGCTCTTGCGCGAACATTATCGCGGCGGCCAGAGCTTTTATGTCTGTCCACGGGTCAGCGACATTGAAGAGCAGCAAGCATTTCTGCGTGAGCATGTGCCGGAGTTAACATTGGCTGTTGCGCACGGGCAGATGGCGCCGGGCGAACTCGACGACGTGATGAATGCTTTCTACGAAGGCAAATATGACGTTCTGCTGTCCACGACGATCGTGGAATCCGGACTCGATATCCCGACGGCAAATACGCTGATTGTGTATCGGGCTGATATGTTCGGATTGGCGCAGCTCTACCAGTTGCGCGGGCGGGTGGGTCGTTCGAAGACCCGCGCTTATTCGATCTTCACGCTACCGGTTCGTAAAACGCTGACGGCTGGCGCGGAACGGCGGCTCAAGGTACTTCAAACGCTCGATTCGATCGGTGCCGGGTTTGAGCTGGCAAGCCACGACCTCGATATTCGCGGTTCGGGAAATATTCTGGGCGAAGAACAGTCCGGTCATATCCGTGAGGTCGGCTACGAACTTTACCAGCAGATGCTTGAAGAAGCGGTCGCGGAACTGAAAGAAGGCGGTGAGGGCGCTGGCGAGGAGCAATGGTCACCACAAATTTCTGTAGGCGCTGCAGTATTGATCCCGGATTCCTATGTTCCCGACCTGCAATTGCGCTTGTCGCTCTATCGCCGCCTCGCGGAAATCTCCGATCCTTCGGAAATCGACGCGTTCGCAGCCGAATTGATCGACAGGTTCGGTCCGCTGCCCGAAGAGGTCGAGCATCTGCTGAAAGTTGTGATCATCAAGGCGCTTTGCCGTCGTGCCAATATCGAAAAGCTCGATGCGGGACCAAAAGGCATTGTGATCCAGTTCCGCAATTCGGAGTTTCCGAATCCGGCAAGGCTTCTGAAATGGATCGGAGATCAGGGCTCGATTGCGAAAGTACGCCCGGATCAATCCGTTGTGCTCCAGCGCGATTGGGCAACGGCAGATAAGCGCATCAAGGGATCGGCCGTCATTGCCTCGAAACTGGCAACCCTCGCTTCAGAGGGATAGAGAGCGGCCCCCATCGGGTAATTTTCGCCGCTTACCCCTTTTTCGCCGTCAGCTCATCCAGCAGGCGCTGCATTTCGTCTTCGGTGCGGGAATTACCTGTATCGCTTTCGGTCGAGCCGTCCAAGTCGTCGGTATCCGGTTCCTTGCGCGTTTCGGCAGAATTTGAAGATGCGGATTGCGATGGTGTCTCGGTAGCGGTCGATGCCTCCGGCCGGTCAGGCTTGACATCGTCGAGCGTACCCGGGTCACTCTGCGGTGTATCGGGCGCTTGCGCCGCTGTCCCTTGAGTCTTGGGCTGCTCGGTGCCCGACACGCTTTGGCTCAACCGCTGGGCTGCTTCCGAGCTGAAACTTTCGGCACTCGTATCGGTGGGGTTTGACGTCTTCGGGGTGGATGGCGTTTCGGACGCAGCACTCGCGACCGGCGCGGCGATTGCCGCGGCAAGGCCTGTGGTTCCCGTCGCTGGTGCTGGTTCGTTCACCAACCTCCCGGTCTCGTTAGCCTCGGTCGAAGCCTTCGACGAGGTTGGATCGGTGAATGGTTGAGGGGAGTGTGGTGTCGGTGTCTGCGTTTTTGCGCTTTGCGCGGGACGAGTGCATTGGCCGGTTTGGGCGCGTTCGATACCTTGCTCGATTACGATGTCAGAAGGTCCCCCAATCATCACCAGATGTTCGACCTTGTCGCGGCGGACCAGAACGAGGCGTCTCTTGTCATCGACCATGGCCGCGTCCGTCACCGACAGGCGAGGTTGCCTGTTGCGGGAAAGCTTTGCCCCGCCATAGCCGAAGATCATCCGAAAGACCCAGAACAAGATGGCCAAAGCCACTGCCAGAATCAGAAACAACAAGGCCCATTGCGCTCCGGTAGACAATTCCATGCCGAGCGTTTCTTCCAGCCATGTCATGGCAAAACTCCCTATACTTTCCTGTCGCGCCTGCAGAAACGGGCGCCTACCGGGATCTAATGTCAAAAAAGGGGCACCAACCAGCGCTATTTATTGCAATAAAGGCAAGGTTTTGAAAGTCTCTTAACCATAAACGACTTATCGATACCCTGTTGCTATTAGCTATAGAGCGGTTGATTCGATTCGCTTTGCGAGGAGAAGGTAGCACGAGGCCGGGACCGGATAACTGGAGTGAACATGACCGAAAGTGGCGCAGCGACCCAGGAAACGGTGCCAGGCGGTGGAAAAGACGCTCGTCACGACAGCGATTCTTCCTTAAGTTCAACCGCAAAATCCAATCAAGCGCCCGTAGGCAATCAAGAACCAGGCCAGGGCCATTCCACATTCGAACCTCTGGCGCCGATTATCGACCAATATGACGGTGGACACGGCGCATGGCGGTTGCTCCTTCTTGGCGTGGTGTTCGTCATCGTCGCGACCGGCTTGGCCTGGCTCGGCGGCGAGTCGATCGAGAGGCCCGTATTTCTGGGTGTTTTTGGCGCGCTGGCGGGTATTGGCGTCTTTTTTCTGTTTCTACTGGTGCTTGGCTTCGTGCAATTGACGTCTAACCGGCGTCGAGACGAATTCTCGCGAAAACTGATCAACGGCATGGACTCCGGCATCATCGTGACCGACCGGGAAAACCGGATACTCTATGCCAACCGTGCTTATGGCAATATCACCGGTGTTCAGAACGAGTTGGAAGTTGCCGGGGTCGAAACCGTTTTCTCGCGCCATCGTGAGGCTACGGAGACAATCTACCGGTTATCCAAAATCGCCCGCGAGGGTAGGAGTGTTTCCGAAGAGCTTAGAGTCCCGCTAGGGCTTGCCAAGGGGCAGTCCGGGGCCCGTTGGTATCGGATACGTGCGCGGCAGATGGTTCATAGTGACCATCCGAACGGTCTGATGGTGTGGCAGCTGTCGGACGTCACGTCGGACCGGCAGGCTCAGGAATCGGCATTTCAGGAGTTGCAGCACGCGATCCACTACCTGGATCATGCCCCTGCGGGTTTCTTCTCCAGCGATACCAAGGGAAATATCAGCTATCTCAACGCGACGCTTGCCGATTGGCTCGGTGTCGATCTCGCATTGTTCAAGCCCGGATCCTTTACGCTTTCGGATTTCGTCTCCGATCATGGCATGACCCTTATAGAGGCGATAAAGCCGGATGATCATCAGTCGAAAACGGCCGTTATCGATGTCGAGTTCAAACGCGAGGACGGCGGGCGTATTCCGGTAAGACTTTATCACAAACTGGCAGGCGCCTCGGATGGCGCGCCTGGCAGTTCACGGACGCTGGTGATCAACAGGCTCGCGCGGGAAGAAACCGACAGCGACCTGCTCGATGCGGAACTGCGTTTTACACGATTTTTCAACAATACCCCGATTGCGATTGCGGCTATCAGCTCGGTCGGCAAAACCGTTCGCACGAACGCCACCTTCATGCGGATGTTCAAGGCGCCGCTGGGTGACGCGACTTCAGGGGAGGGCGTCAATCTCATCGATCTGGTGGAAGAGGGTGACAGGGATACGCTTTTGGCGGCAATCAATGCCACCATGTCGGGACAGACCGATACGCAGATGGTCGATGCGACAATGGCCGGCACATCCGACCGCTTCCTACGCCTATTCCTGAGTCCGGTTCAGGATGTTCCGGATGTAAGCGGCAGTGACGAGAGGGTAATCATCTACGTTCTCGAAACGACCGAGCAGCGCAAGCTGGAAGAGCAATTCGCTCAGGGCCAGAAGATGCAGGCGGTCGGCCAGTTGGCCGGTGGCGTTGCCCATGATTTCAATAATGTGCTGACGGCAATAATCGGGTTTTCCGACCTTCTGCTTGCCAACCACAGGCCTTCCGATCCTTCTTTCCCTGACATCATGAATATCAAGCAGAACGCCAATCGCGCTGCCAGCCTGGTGCGGCAATTGCTTGCATTCTCACGCCGGCAAACCCTGCGCCCGCAGGTATTGGCACTTGGTGAGGTCCTTTCCGATCTGCGCATGCTGCTCGATCGCCTGCTTGGCGAAAAGGTGCATTTGAACGTGATTCACGGCCGGGACCTCTGGCCGATCAAGGCTGACATATCTCAGTTGGAACAGGTGGTCGTAAACCTTGCGGTCAATGCCCGTGATGCCATGCCTGAAGGTGGCGCGCTGACCATCCAGACTAGCAATGTTGATGCGGAGATGATCCGCGACAAATACGTCTTCAATGGACTGGTTTTGGACGACTACGTTCTGCTGGAAGTGCGCGATGAAGGCACCGGCATGAGCGAAGAGGTGATGGAGAAAATCTTCGAGCCGTTCTTCTCTACGAAGGATGTCGGCAAAGGCACGGGCCTGGGACTTTCGACCGTTTACGGGATCGTGAAGCAAACCGGCGGCTATATTTATCCGCAGTCCAAATTGGGCGAGGGGACCAGTTTCATGGTGTTCTTGCCACGCCATGTCCCGAAAGAGGAAGATGAAGCGCAGCCTGCGGGCAAGCCAGCTGCGGAAGGTCCAAAAGACTTAACCGGCAACGCCAACATCCTGCTTGTCGAAGACGAGGACGCGGTCCGTTCCTTCGGTTCCAGGGCGCTATCGTCACGCGGTTATACCGTTCACGAAGCATCGTCGGGCCTTGAAGCGCTGGAAATGCTCGAGAATATCGGCGATGAAATCGATCTTGTCATATCTGACGTGGTGATGCCGGAAATGGATGGCCCGACGCTGTTCCGTGAGCTGCGCAAGACGCATCCGGACCTCAAATTCATCTTTGTTTCGGGTTATGCGGAAGAAGCATTCGCAAAGAACCTTCCTGAGGAAGATCGCGAGAAATTCGGTTTCCTGCCGAAGCCGTTTTCGCTGAAACAGCTTGCCTCAACCGTCAAGGAGATGCTCGAGAGCTGATGTCGCGAGACGCGGCAGCCTACCTGTCGGTCAGTTTGGATTTCAGCGCATCCAGCATGTGTAGACACCTGCCCAATTCACTTAACTCGATGAATTCGTCGGGCTTGTGGGCCTGTTCGATGGAGCCTGGACCGCAAACGACGGTAGAGATGCCGTGATTGGCGTAGATGCCGGCTTCGGTTCCGAAGGAAACGACGCCGGTTTCTTCCGAACCGGTAAGCGAGGTGCAGATGTGGCGGGCCTCCGACTCCGTCGCAGGCGTCAGTCCCACGACTTCCCCCACCGTTTCGAGATCAATCGCAGCGTCCGGATGTCGTTCGCGCATTTCAGGAAGCAGTTCTTCCTCGACATAACGCTGAATGGATGCCTTCACGTGGTCGGCATCACTGATTTTTATTGGACGCATTTCCCACTCGACGCTGCATTCGCCAGCGATCGTGTTTCTGGAGACCCCACCATAGACCTGGCCGATCTGAAGCGTCGTGTAAGGCGGTTCGAAGCGCTGTCCTTCGGGTGAGGCGTTTTTCAGGTGCTCGCGGATGTCCATCAGCCTGCAAATATAGCGTGCCGCATATTCTACCGCGTTGACGCCCAAATGCGTCAGGGATCCATGGGTTGCGAAGCCGCGAAACCGGGTAGTGTATTCGTAGCAGCCCTTGTGACCCTCAATGACCTGCATCCGGGTCGGCTCTCCTACAATGCAGACCGAAGGGCGGATATCTTCGGCAATCATGTCGGCTGCAAGCTGAAGTCCGCCCATGCAACCGGTTTCTTCGTCATAAGTGAGCGCAATGTGTAGCGGCCGGGTTACCGGAAGGGCGGCAAAATCCGATGCCATCGCCATCGCCGCCGCCAGGAAGCCTTTCATATCGCAGGTGCCGCGACCGTAAAGTCTGCCTCCCTCCTCTATCATCTGGAACGGATCATAGGTCCATTCCTGACCGGTAACCGGAACCACATCACTATGGCCCGACAGCATTATCCCGCCTGGTATTTCCGGGCCGATCGTGGCGAGGCAGTTCGCACGGGTTCCGTCAGGGCTTCTCCAGACCTTCACCGAAGCGCCGTCATATTCAAGATAGCCTGCCGCTTCCTCGATCATCTCAACATTGGTTTCGCCGGAAATCGTCGGGTAGGCGATTAGCCGGTCGAGCATTGCTACCGTGTCGCGAAGACGCGGGTGATCAGCCGACAACGCCATTCTTACTCCTTCACGAAGAGTTTCCGGGGCCGGTCGCACAGGCATTCCGCAGCGCCGCTTTCGCGAATGCGGATCGGTTCTGTGATTTCGAGGCCCCAGTCATCCATCCAGATGGCCGGCATGAAATGAAATGTCATGTTCGGTTCCAGCACGGTTGTGTCGCTCTTACGGATCGAAGCGGTGCGTTCACCCCAGTCCGGCGGATAAGAAAGGCCAATGGCGTAGCCACACCGACCATCGCGTTGTATGCCTGCTTTTTCAAGGGCTGCGTAAAAGGCCCGTGCAATGTCGCCAGTGGTGTTGCCCGGTCGGGCAGCTTCCAGTCCGGCTGCAATACCTTCCTGGGCAACTTTTTCGGCTTCAAGGATCTCTGGAAAGGGCTTGCCGAGGAAAACGGTTCGGCAAAAGGGCGCATGATAACGCCTATAGCAGCCAGACAATTCGAAAAAGGTTGCTTCGCCCTTTTTGAACTCGCGGCCGTCCCAGGTCAGATGCGCTGCAGAGGCATCTGGACCGGAAGGCAATAACGGGACGATGGAGGCATAGTCGCCCCAATGCCCATCGGCTCCGGAAAGCGCGTCACGATAGATTTCGGCAACCAGTTCGTTCTTTTTCAGCCCAGGTTCGACCCGCTCGACAATCCCGTCGATCATTTTTTCAGAGATTCTCGCCGCGCGGCGGATGAATACGAGTTCTTCTTCCGACTTGACCAGGCGCTGCCAGTTCACGAGCGCCGTCGCGTCGATGAACTCTGCGTCGGGCAATTGCGATTTTAGCGTTTCCCAGGCTTTGGCGGAGAAATAATAGTTTTCCATCTCCACTCCAATGCGTCCAGACGCATATCCCATGCCGGAGATCAACCGAGCCAGATGCTCCATCGGGTGCATCACGGTATTCTGAACATACTCATCGGGATATGGGCGGATATTGGCGTGATTCATCCAGACCGTCCGCTTGGCGCCCTGGCCGTCCATAAAGCGCCCCCACCATACAGGATCCTGATCGTGGGTGATGATCACGCCTTGATGGACATAAAACGACCAGCCGTCATAACCGGTAAGCCACGCCATATTCGCCGGGTCCTCGAGAAAAAGAAGATCGATCTCATTTGATTCCATCGCCTTGCGGGTCAGCTCCAGTCGACGGTCGTACTCTAATTTCGAAAAAGGAAGGTTCTCCGACATGATCTGGTTGTTCCTTGAATGAATGGGTGCAAACACCGTATTTCAAAGACAAAAAAGGTTCCAGACACCTTGCGCCAACTTGTAGTGCTTTTTGCGTAAAGAGCCTTTCCTGATTTCAAAAATCGCCTGCTTCTTGTGGCTTTTTGGCTATGCTTCATTTTCTGAACCGGGTTACCGGTCGACCTCGTCGCGAAGCATAGTAAAGGACCATGATGGCTGAACAAGAACCGGCCCAAACCGCCAAGGGAACCAAGAAGGTCGGTCTTGGCCTGCAGGGCGGCGGTTCGCATGGCGCGTTTACCTGGGTGTGCTTGACGAGCTCCTGAAGGACGAAAGAATTGACATCGATGCGATATCGGGCGCAAGGCGGCGGGCGAGTGGCTCGAAACGCATTACGATTCAATCGGCACGGCCTCCAGTCTCGATCTCAGGTCAAGGTTTCAGCCGGAAACCGAGGAATGACAGGGACAGAAGCCTCAAATCCCCGGTTAGCGGTCCAGCATTCCGAACAGGCTATAGGCAGCGCGCAGATAGGTACGCCGCAGGGGCGGCAGCGGGAATTGCCGCGGCTGTGTCCGGATCAGGGCGGGCAGGGCGCTTTGATCTTTGGTGCCCGCGATGAATCCGGCCGCCAATCGGCCGGCATAGCTCGCCATTGAAACCCCGTTCCCGTGCCACGCGAGCGCCGCATAAGCGTTTTCCCAATCGCCAACCGGACCGAGATAACAGGTAAGGTCGCGTGTCAGGCAGACGAGGCCGGACCAGAAATAATCGCTCTCAACGGAACGCCATGCGGGGAAAAAGCTATCGAAATTGGCGCGCAGGCGCCGATTCATCGCCGCTTCGCTGGCCTGCGTGCCGCTGACGCCGCCGCGCATCCCGAAAAGCATTCTTGGGCCTTCGCCGTCGATGCCTGGCATCAGGCGGAAGTAATGCAAAAGTCGACGGGAATCGAAGCACATCTGATGGCTGGACCATCCCTGCGCGGCAAGCTCTTCGGGCGCAAGCGGACGGGTGACGAGAATGTTTGAAAGTGCCGGCAGCAATTTGCCTCCCAGCCAGGCCGGGATGTCCTCGCTGCTGTAGCCGTTCGTTGCAATCAGCAGACGTTTCGCGGTAATAACCGCTGCGGGCGTTACGATGCGATATG
>JAHEHW010000345.1 GCA_024639745.1 Salaquimonas sp.
GTCATGAACGAGGGGCTCACCGCTACCCATCTTGGACTTTCCGGCATTCCGCGGGAAGCAGAGATCATCCCGTTGGAGCGCGACCTCCGGCTAGCTGCCCTTACAGGCGGAAATTATCACGCCGCGCAGCTGTCGACCGCGGAATCCGCCGATGTGCTCGCACGATACAAGCAAAACCATGACACGATTACCGGCGGGGTATCCATCAACCATCTTTGCCTCAACGAAACCGATATCGGTCGATACCGGACCTTTTTCCGGCTCTCGCCACCGTTGCGTTCGGAAGAGGATCGCGTCGCGATGGTTGAGGCGGTTCGAAACGGCACGATCGACATTATCGTCTCATCGCATGATCCGCAGGACGTGGATACCAAGCGGCATCCGTTCGCCGAAGCCGCTGACGGGGCGATCGGCCTCGAAACGCTGCTCGCGGCCACATTGCGGCTCTATCACAGCGATGGGGTTCCGCTAGCGCGCCTGATCGATGCGATTTCCACACGACCAGCCAGGATTCTGGATATTGAGGCAGGCAGTCTCAAGCCTGGAATGCCAGCCGATCTTATTCTTGCGGATCTCGAACTGCCTTGGGTCTGCCGTGAAAATGAGATTCGTTCCCTGTCGAAGAACACCCCGTTTGAGGGCGCGCTCTTTACAGGTCGCGCGGCAAGAACCATCGTCGCAGGCAGGACGGTTTTCGAAGCCGATCATTCAGAAGACCAGAACGGGTAGCGGGGAGACATGCCGGACCTAATCAGTTGGCAACTCGCTCTGCCTTATCTCGTCGCCTCGCTGCTGTTCGGTTATCTCGTCGGCTCGACTCCCTTTGGCCTTATCCTTTCACGGCTCGCCGGGCTTGGCGATATCCGGAAAATCGGCTCGGGCAATATTGGCGCAACCAATGTGCTACGCTCCGGCAACAAGACAGTCGCTTTCCTGACCCTGCTGGGAGATATCCTCAAAGGCACTGTTCCCGTTCTGATCGCAGGGATTTTCGGGCGCGACTACGCGGTCATGGCGGGACTTGGCGCTTTTCTCGGTCACTGTTTCCCGATCTGGCTCAAATTCCGCGGCGGAAAAGGCGTTGCCACCTATGTCGGAGTCCTGCTCGGCCTTGCCTGGCAGGGCGTACTCGTCTTTGCAGGCGTCTGGCTCGCCGTCGCTTTCCTAACCCGCTACTCATCACTTGCCGCTCTCACCGCTACCGTAGCGGTCCCGGTCAGTCTCTATTACATGGGATTTGAAAAAGCAGGCGAACTGTTCACCTTGATATCTTTATTGGTGTGGGTCTTTCACCGGCAGAACATCATGCGTCTATTGTCCGGTAACGAAAGCAGGATTGGGAATAAGGGTTGACGAAAAAGCCAGCGGAACAGGGGAACCGCAGGGCGATCAGACTGACCGACGAGCAACGTCTCATCTGGCTGCGATTGATTCGCAGCGAGAATGTCGGGCCGGCGACGTTCCGCGATCTCATCAATCATTTTCATTCGGCGGCGGCAGCCTTTGAAGCTCTGCCCGATCGGATAAAGCGTGGCGGCAGCGCATGCCGCATAAAAATCTGTTCGCGCGAGAGGATACGTAAGCGGAGATCGAACGCGCGGCCCGTTGTGGTACCCGCTTCGTCGGTATGCGAGAGCCCAATCATCCCCCCGCCCTGCGGGCTTTCGATTCGCCGCCGCCGATCATCGCCGTGCGCGGCGTCGGCGATACACTGGTTCAGCGCTCCATCGCAATCGTCGGATCCCGCAACGCCTCCATCAACGGAATGCGGCTCGCCGCGCAGTTTGCGGCCGATCTCGGCAACGAAGGCTTCACCATCGTTTCCGGCCTTGCAAGAGGCATCGATGCGACGGCGCACAAGCACAGTCTCTTGACCGGAACGGTCGTGGTCTTCGCCGGAGGGGTCGGCAGCGTATTCCCGGAAGAGAATCTTGCACTGGCAGAGACCATCCTCGATCAAGGCGGCGCACTGGTCAGCGAAATGCCCATCGGCTGGAAGCCAAGGGCCAAGGATTTTCCACGCCGTAACCGGCTGATAGCGGGTATCGCCCAAGGTTTGCTGGTCGTTGAAGCGGCAAAGCGTTCAGGCTCTCCGATCTCGGCGCGGCTTGCGTCTGAAGCGGGGCGAAACGTCTATGCGTTGCGCGACTCTCCGCTCGATCCGCGATGTGGCGGCGCCAACTGGTTGATCAAGCAAGGCGCCACGCTGGTTACGGAAGCCTCCGAGATCGTGGACGATATGCATGGAACGCTAATCGATAAGGATAACGGCTTCGATGCCATTACGCCGGAGGACGATTCAATGGAGTCCGAATTGGACGTCGCCGATGTTCGCCCTCTAGTCACCGCAGCGCTGGGCCCAAGCCCCGAGGGAATTGATGACATCATCCGCCATAGCGGCGCGACAAATGGACAGGTTCAACTCGTCCTTATTGAGCTTGATCTGGCTGGCCGGCTTGAGCGCCATCCGCGCGGTGGGTATCGATCGCTTTCCAATGATGAAGGCTCTAATACGAGCTATTCCGGCGTCCGATTTGCGCTCAGTCGTGCCTCGAGCGTTCGCGTATCGTGGTCTCCAGCTCAAGTAGCAGCATTTCGATAAGATGATGGGCAAGCGGCTCCTTGTCCCGGCGGGCAAACTGGCGCAGTTGCCGGACCATGCTCTCGACAGGCAGCGCAACCACTCCACCAATTGCTCGACTGTTTCCTGGTCTGATTTTTCGCTGTAATCGACCGCGTTGCTTGACACTCGAACAGCTGCCTTAGCCACGATCATTGCTGGCTATTCATTGGGTCCGATCGGTGTGGGTAAACAGAGTGCGGGGGGCACTCGATGCGGAGAAGATTTCCGATAGTTGCGTTCAATTTTATTCGCAACTCAAAATTGACGCACTCAATCAGCACTTGACGGATTTGTTTTGGATCGCCAAGTCACAGCGCAC
>JAHEHW010000038.1 GCA_024639745.1 Salaquimonas sp.
CTTCGATCTGGAATACCGGGCTGCGGAGGGGATTGAACGCATGCGTGTCGGCACGCCGCCGATCCTCCATCTGTCCGTACTGGATGCCGCGCTGGATATCTGGGATGAGGTAGCGATCGAGGATTTGAGACGTTGTTCTGTCGAGCTGAGCGAACGATTTGTTGAAGGCGTCGAAGCGGCCTGCCCGCAGCTTGAACTGGCAAGTCCGCGAAATGCCGCCGAGCGCGGCAGTCAGATTTCATTCCGTTTCTCTCAAGGCTATCCTGCGATGCAGGCGCTGATAGACCGTGGCGTTATTGGCGACTTTCGCGCGCCCGATATCATGCGTTTCGGCTTTGCACCGCTCTATGTGACGCCAGAGGATGTTGATAAAGCGATCGGAATACTGGATACGGTCATCAATCAACGTGTCTACGAGGAAGCCCGCTACCAGACACGGCGGGCCGTTACCTGATTGGCGTGAACAGCGTTTCAATGGCGCAAAATCCGCCTATATGAAAAGAACGACAAAGGATGGTCTCAGATCAGGGCCGTCACCGATCCGATGCAGGAAGGAAGCAATGCGTTTTGAAGGAACAACCAGCTATGTTGCCGATGACGATCTGATGATTGCGGTTAATGCCGCGATCGCTCTGGAAAGGCCGCTACTGGTCAAGGGCGAACCGGGCACCGGAAAGACCGAACTCGCCAAGCAGATTGCCGAAAGCCTGGGGCTGCGCTTCATCGAATGGAATGTGAAGTCTACGACCAAAGCGCAACAGGGGCTTTATGAATATGATGCCGTCTCGCGCCTGAGGGACTCCCAGCTTGGCGACGAGCGCGTCAACGATGTCCGGAACTATATTCGCAAGGGCAAGCTGTGGGAGGCATTCGAAGCCGATACCAAGACGGTTCTCCTGATCGACGAGATCGACAAGGCCGATATCGAGTTTCCAAACGACCTGCTGCAGGAACTCGACACGATGGCGTTCCATGTCTACGAGACGAACGAAACCGTCACCGCCAAGACGCGGCCGATCGTCATAATTACCTCAAACAATGAAAAAGAATTGCCCGACGCTTTCCTGCGCCGGTGTTTCTTCCACTATATCCGGTTTCCCGATCCGGAAGTTCTTTCCCAGATCGTCGAAGTTCACTATCCGGGCATCAAGCAGCGCTTGGTAAAAGAAGCGCTTACGCAATTCTATGAAATCCGCGAAACGCCTGGCCTGAAAAAGAAACCCTCGACTTCCGAGGCGCTCGACTGGATAAGATTGCTGGTGTCAGAGGACATCGACCCGGCAGATCTCCGCGGCAGTTCAAAGGATGCCTTGCCGAAACTGCATGGTGCTCTTCTTAAAAACGAACAGGACGTGCATCTTTTCGAACGGCTCGCATTCCTCGCCCGCAAACGCGGCGGATAATTCGTCTAAACAAGAAAACCGCGCGCCAGCAAATTTAACAGCGCACGGTTCGATAATACCGACTTAGTGTACCACACGCTCGGGAATTGGCGGACAGACTTACTCTGCTATTACAACAGCCATTACCAGTTTGTCGTCCATTTTGATCGGGCCATCTTCCTTAGCGCCAAGCATATATTCGAATTCACTGGCTTTCATGCCGTCTTCTTCGCCGTGAAGCATCAACATCAGCTTTTCGCCGGAGGAGACTTCTTCGGAAAGTTCGGCAGTAACATCGGTGTTTTCACCGGCCGTAACCATAGCGTGTCCGATATCCGGGCCAGGCTTAATACCATCTTCTGTTTTATGGACGACCAGCAAGCCATCATTCGCCGCCATGACTTTAGATGCTGTCACGCTACCGTCGACGGCCTGATCCTCGGCCATGACGCCCATCTTGGCTGCGTGACTGGCAGCGTAGGCGCTGGTGGTGATCGAAAGTGCGAGCGTAGCAGCGGTTGCCAGCATGGCATTTTTAGTCTTTTTTATAAAATAGCTCCCTTTGGATTGCATTGGGACCCGGCGAGCGCCGATGTCAGGAATGTCTGCGGATGGGAGCGATTTTAGTTTCTAAAATACTTGCCTTTACGGATAACCCTTTCCGACAATTTGAATATTTCATGATTTACCGTTACCCGCTTGCCGCAATTTAGAATGGACAAAGGATTCGCCGGATTGACCTTCGCGTTCGGAGCTACTACGTAGGTTGTGTGGTGATTTGCCTTTTCTCTTCGAAGAAAATGGCCGGCTTGCAGCCACTTTAAAGAAGTCGCTAAAAGGGGCCACCTGATAAGTCAGGCAACGGACACCGGCAGCGATTTCGCTACCGGTTTTTTTGTGCCCGTGATTTGCAAGCAGCGGGAAGCGAGTGAGCCGATGCCTATCCGCATCCCGGACAAACTGCCTGCGAGACAAACACTGGTACGCGAAGGCGTCATGGTCATGGATGAAACCGTGGCCGTCCGCCAGGATATCCGTCCCATGCAGATCGGTCTGCTCAACCTGATGCCAAACAAGATCCGGACGGAAACCCAGATCGCGCGCCTGCTCGGATCAAGTCCGTTGCAAGTGGAACTGACACTGGTGCGGATCGGCGCTCACAAGGCGAAGAATACGCCCGAGGAACATCTGATCGATTTCTACAATACATGGGAAGAAGTCGCGGATGAAAAGTTCGACGGCTTCATCATCACGGGCGCTCCGATAGAAACCTTGCCCTTCGAGGAGGTCACCTATTGGGATGAACTAATCCGCATTCTCGACTGGACCACGACGAATGTGCATTCCAGCTTCTTTATCTGTTGGGGGGCCATGGCGGCGATCTATCATTTCCACGGTGTTCCGAAATATACGCTCGACCGCAAGGCTTTCGGCGTCTACCGACACCGGAACCTGAAACCTGCCTCTCCCTATCTTGCTGGTTTTTCGGACGATTTTTCGATCCCCGTTTCCAGATGGACCGAGGTCAGAAGCGCGGATATTCGAAAGGCTGAAGATCTGGATATCCTGATGGAGTCGGATGTCACCGGCCCCTGCCTGTTGTCCGAGAAAACCGGTAACCGGCTCTATATTTTCAACCATATCGAATATGATTCCACTTCGCTGAAGGAGGAATACGACCGGGATATTGCAGCGGAAAAACAGATTGACGTGCCGCACAATTATTATCCTGCGGACAACCCGCAAATGCCGCCGCTCAACCGTTGGCGATCCCACGCTCACCTGCTGTTCGGCAACTGGATCAACCAGACCTATCAGACGACGCCATACGAGCTCGATGAGATCGGCAAGGGTGAGGCCTGATATCGAGCGGAGTCCTTCGAATTTGCAGGAATGCTTGCGGGAAAACACCAACGCGCTATGACTAGCCCATGTTCATTCGCTTCTTTCTCGAACTGAAAAAGGCCGGTGTACCCGTTTCGCTACGGGAATATCTGACATTGCTCGAGGGGATAGATGCGGGGCTCGTCAGCTATAATGTCGAAGGCTTCTACTTTCTTTCCCGGGCAGCATTGGTGAAAGACGAACGCTTTCTCGACCGCTTTGACTGCGTGTTTTCGGAGATTTTTAAGGGTGTCGAGGCTGTTTCAGGTACTGACGGCGTCGACCCGGCCGAACTTCCGGAGGAATGGCTCACAAAACTTGCGGAAAAGCATTTGAGCGAGGAAGAAAAGAAGCTGATCGAAAGTCTAGGCGGTTTCGAGAAGCTGATGGAAACCTTGCGCGAACGGCTGAAAGAACAGCACAAGCGACATCAGGGCGGCTCAAAAATGATCGGCACTGCCGGGACTTCCTCCTTCGGTGCTTATGGATATAATCCGGAAGGCGTCCGGATCGGCCAGAATGAGAGCCGCCACCGACGCGCTGTGAAGGTCTGGGACAAACGGGAATTCCGCAACCTCGACGACAGCATCGAACTGGGTACGCGCAATATCAAGGTGGCACTTAAGCGCTTACGGCGCTGGGTGCGGGAAGGTGCCGACAATGAACTTGACCTCCCGGGAACAATCCGCGCGACCGCCGAACACGGCTACCTGGACGTCAAGACGCGGCCGGAGCGCCATAACGCGGTAAAGGTTCTGCTTTTTCTTGACATAGGCGGGTCGATGGACGATCACGTCAGGATCGTTGAAGAGCTGTTCTCTGCGGCCCGAAGCGAGCTGAAACATCTCGAACATTTCTACTTCCACAACTGCCTCTATGAAGGCGTGTGGAAAGACAATCGAAGGCGGTACTCCGAGGTTGTCCCGACACACGACGTGCTTCACAAATTCGGGCCGGACTACAAGGTGATCTTCGTCGGCGATGCCGCGATGAGCCCTTACGAAATCGCCTATCCGGGCGGATCGGTAGAACACTGGAACGCCGAATCCGGAGAGGTGTGGCTGCGACGCGCGCTCGACCAGTGGCGCAATACGATCTGGCTCAATCCGATTGAACGACGCGCTTGGGACTACTCGCAATCGACCAAGATGATCCGGCAATTGTTCGGTAACCGGATGTATCCTTTAACGCTCTCAGGCCTCGATACGGCGATGAAAGAGCTTTCGCACTGATAACAGATCGAGGAAACAAAAAAGGCCGGGCAATTGCCCGACCTGTTTGATCCAGTAATCCGTTGAAGCAGTTCAAGCTTTCTTGAAAAGGCTCCAAACTGCCGGCAGTATGCAGGCCGCGAGAGCAAGCTTCATCAGATCGGTAACGATGAACGGGCCGATGCCCCAGGCAATGATCTTGTCCGCGCCGAAAAGATACCCCATCCAGAGAGCGCCCATCACCAGCATCATGGTTTCGCCGGCAAGCATCGCTCCGCCGATCTTGAACGGATTTTTCGACCATCCCCGGTCTGCTGCCAGGCCGGTTATCCAGGCCATCGCCAGAAACCCTGCCAGATAACCGCCAGTCGGTCCGGCCATGTAGAGCAGGCCAAGACCCGTTTCAGGCGTGCCCGTGAAAACCGGGGCGCCGAAGGCGCCGACCACGAGGTAGGACATGACGGTCGCTACCGCCAGACGGCTGCCATAAGCGGACGCCAGTGTGAAAATGGCCAGGGTCTGCAAGGTGACCGGAGTCGGATTTGGCCATAGCGGCACTTTAATTTTCGCAGCAAGCGTGATCAGCGCAATGCCGAAGGCGATATAGAGCGCCGACTGGAGAGCTTTCGATTTCGATGCAATCGGCAGATTGGGTGCGATCGCCTGAGTTCCGGTGGTCATATAGGTCGCCCTTTCCTTTGCGCTGGCGTTGTAGCGTTAAACGGCACATCTTGCCCTTTAAGGTTTCTATACTGGTCAGGGGGTTTCCAATCAAGATTTCCCATGCGAACTATCGTGACGCAATACGGCCTAATTCTCAGAAACATTATGTCCTCATCGCTTGATTTCAGAACGGAATTCGAACCTCGCTATGGAGAGGCGGCTGAAATTGGCGAAAACATTCGTCGAATTACGGCGCCGAATCGCTCGGCATTCACCTTCAAGGGCACAAATACCTACCTGGTGGGACGTCACGAGGAGCTCGCGGTGATAGACCCGGGTCCTGCCGGCGAAAGCGAGCATCTTGAAGCGATTCTCAAGGCCGCTGGCAGCGTACCGATTACAAAGATCATCGTCACGCACACGCATATGGATCATTCGCCGCTGGCAGCGGATCTGAAGCGCGAGACCGGCGCAGCAATCTATGGCGAAGGACCCCATCGTGCGGCGCGCGATCTTCACCTGGGAGAACGCAACGCGCTTGACTCATCGGGAGACAAGGATTTTCAACCCGATATCCACATTCGCCATGGCGACCGTATCGCGGTCGATCGGGTCGAACTCGAAGCGGTGCACACGCCGGGGCATACGGCAAACCACATGGCATTCGCGCTGATAGATTCGCCCTATCTGTTTTCCGGGGATCACGTCATGTCATGGGCCACGACCATCGTCGCGCCGCCCGACGGCAATATGAGCGCGTATATGCGTTCGCTTGATACCCTGCTTGAACGCGGCGAAACAGCTTATCTTCCCGGACACGGAGGCCAGTTGAACCGCGCACGCGAGTTCGTCAGGGGCCTCAGGGCGCATCGCCGGGTGCGGGAGACAGCCATCCTGCACAGAATTCGCAAAGGCGACGAAACCATCCCGGAAATCGTGTCCGTGATATACAAGGAGACTGACAGGCGGCTGCATGGCGCAGCAGCTCTTTCGGTATTTGCCCATATAGAGGATCTCGCCAACAAAGGCGCTGTCTTTTGCGAGGGCGCTCCATCGCTTGAAAGCCGCTACAGGCCCGCATGAGCAAACCCGATCGAGGTTTTATTCGCCGGCAATACCCGCGAGCTCCTGATCGAGCGCCGTCAGGAAGGCGTTGATAAAACGGGCGTTGACCCCGAAATCATGACTGCCCCAATCGCTCGACGAGCGCATATCCACGAGTGTCGTGTCACCATCCGGGGTAAGACGAATGATGACGTCCGATGGCAATTTCATGATCATCGAACGCGCTCGCGCCTGTATAGAAATAACAGGATACTGATCCTCGCCGGCACCGGTGATCTGCCCGATTTCCCCTTCCGAGCCAGCCAGTTCGCCTTCCGGTTCGGCTTCATCTGCCGTCAGTTGGGCGGGCAGGTTCCGTGACGAGACTACCGGCCAGTGCCATCTTTCAAGCAAATCCATGACGCTTTTCGCAATCCGCTCGGGCAGGGCCTCGTAACGCCGGGCAACCAGTTCGGGATAAGCCGATACGATCTGCCGGACCTGGTAGGAATCATAAATTTCAGAAGCTGCTTCACCCTGCGAGGGGTGTCCTTCCCGAGTCGCCAAATAAAGCGGCGGTTCGAACACATTGGTTGCCACATCGCGGAGCTGCGGATTCTCGAGCGCGTAGGCCAATTGAATACCGAGCGGAATAAGCATGAGGATCGCGATTACCATTCCGTTGACCGTCGCCTGTCCGCCCTTGTAGCCTTTCTCCCAAAGGTCTGCGGTCGCCCGTAGTCCCAGCAGTATGCTCGTCGAGAGCATCACGACGCCGAATGCGATGAGCCAAAACGCCTGCTCCGTCGTCACCGTTTGCGAACGATGCATTAGCACGGTGAGCAGGAAATAGGGCACGCAGATCAGCGCGATGCGCAAGCACCATTCCGCTGCTTTCGACTTCCGGCGCTCGAAATAGCCCGTCATCTCACCGTCCGCTTCGTGCGCTTGTTCCTCACCCTTGATTGACTCAAATTTCCAATAGGCGATGGCGGGCTTTCAAGCAATCTTTTGTCTTGTTTCATGATCTTATTCTACCGCCGCATTTTCAACCGAAAATCGCCATCACCGCCGTAAACCCTGTTATCCGTACAGGGAGACAATAAATGCTTGCAAAGCTCGAAATTCCAACCGCAATCCAAAATCAGCAACCGGCTCCGGCTTCTCGAACGGGGAGATCGACGCGGACACCGCATAAGAGAGATAATGGCCGGAGGGTTTTCGACGAAGCATTGAAACAAGCGGCGAACAGGAAAGGATGCCGCTATCTTTTCGACCTCCCGCCAGCGATGATCGGGGAACACGCAGACAAGGCGGCGGCCATACTGTGCCCAAAGGAACGCGGTCCGGAAATCCTCTTCATGCTGATGGATCACGGGTCGTCGACCCTGCGGCTGATCGAAGAAGAAGAGGTGCCGAGCCGTATTGTCGATTTTTGCTGGTCCTATGTTCGAATTCTGGCGCACCTACCCTCAGCAGAAACAAATTGTCACCAGTAGATCGATATCACGCAGTTGCAATGGCGGCTCCTACTCGGACTCCGAAGGCGTATTCCTGAATTTGATTTCAGCCTGGGCCGCGGCGAGACGCGCGATCGGAACCCTGAAGGGCGAGCAGGAGACGTAATCGAGGCCGATGCTCTCGCAGAAATGCACGGAGTCCGGATCGCCGCCATGTTCTCCGCATATCCCGATCTTCAGCGCCTTTCTGGCCGCGCGGCCACGCTCTGTAGCAATTCGCATCAAATCTCCGACGCCTTCGAGGTCGAGGGAGATGAAGGGATCACGGTCCACGATCCCCTTGGCTTCGTAGGTCGGCACGAATTGAGTCGCATCGTCGCGGGATATGCCGAAGGTCGTTTGCGTCAGGTCGTTCGTGCCGAATGAGAAAAACTCGGCAACTTGCGCGATATCACCGGCGCGAATGGCAGCACGCGGCAATTCGATCATCGTGCCAACCTCATAGTTGATCTCGTCGCCGGTTTCCTCCGAGACTGCCTTCGCAACGCCATCGATGATCTGGCGCACCGTATCGATTTCGCGGCGCAGGCTTACAAGAGGAACCATGATCTCGGGGATCACCTTGCGGCCCGCTTTTCTGCCCGCCTCAATGGCTGCCTCGAAGATCGCCCTCGCCTGCATTTCCGCAATTTCCGGATAAGAAATGATCAACCGGCATCCGCGGTGGCCGAGCATCGGATTGAATTCGTGAAGCGCGTTCGAACGGGCGCGCAGCCGGTCGGGATCGATCCCCATGGCATTTGCCACCTGTATCAGATCCTCCTCCGAGTGGGGCAGGAACTCGTGCAGCGGTGGATCGAGCAAGCGGATCGTAATGGGCAATCCGGCCATGATCTCGAACAGCTCGATGAAATCCTCCCGCTGCATCGGCAATAGCTTTTCGAGCGCCTTCCGACGCTCTGCCTCGTTGTCGGCAATGATCATCTCGCGGACAGCGCGTATTCGGTCGCCTTCGAAGAACATGTGCTCCGTTCGGCACAGGCCGATCCCTTCAGCCCCGAAGCTGCAGGCCGCCTTCGCATCGGAAGGGGTATCGGCGTTGGTTCGCACCTTCATGCGGCGCGTGCTGTCAGCCCATTCCATCAACTGGCCGAAAGCGCCGGAAAGCTCCGGCTGTTCCATCTGGACCCTGCCTGCCAGCACCTGTCCGCTCCCGCCATCGATTGTGATGATGTCACCTTTCCTGAAGGTCCGTCCGGCAACTTCAAACTGATCCGATAGGTAATTCACCTTCAACATGCCCGCACCCGACACGCAGGGCTTCCCCATACCCCTGGCAACGACGGCAGCATGGCTAGTCATGCCGCCGCGCTGAGTGAGTATACCCTGAGCGGCATGCATGCCATGGATGTCTTCCGGACTGGTCTCGACACGCACCAGGATCACCTTGCGGCCAAGTCCTGTAAGACGTTCGGCCTCGTCCGGCGTTAACACGATTTCACCGGTGGCGGCACCGGGTGAAGCGGGCAAGCCCATCGCGATAACGTCCCGCGCCGCGCCCTCGGAAATTGTCGGATGCAAGAGCTGATCGAGAGAGGCCGGATTGATCCGCCCAACCGCTTCCTCCCGCGTGATCAGCCCGGCTTCCGCCATATCGACAGCGATTCTTAGCGCCGCCTTTGCCGTGCGTTTGCCGGAGCGGGTCTGAAGCATCCAAAGCTTGCCGCGCTCGATCGTGAATTCGAGGTCCTGCATATCCTGATAGTGCGCCTCAAGCCGGTTCGCGGTCTCGACCAGCGTTGCGAAGGAGTCGGGCATAAGCTTTTCGAGCGACGGGCGGTCGGAACCGCTTGCGACGCGGGCTGCCTCGG
>JAHEHW010000346.1 GCA_024639745.1 Salaquimonas sp.
GCCTGTTCGTCGCTCCCTGCCATCCGAAGCGCTGAGGCATAGGCAAGGCCGGTATTCTTGTCCTTTGGCTGGCTTTCATATCGACTGCTGTAAGCATTGATCGTCTGCCGGAGTTCCGGCATGCTCATTTGCTCTATCGACTTGCCCCGGTTGATGCTACCCGTAGTTGTTGGATCGGTCGCGCAGGCGCTGAGGGAAATTGCCGTAACCAGTGTAAAAAGGATCAGGGGCTTTTTGCGGGAATTCTTAAGCATCACGCGCGTCCGAATCACTGTTGGTTTTCGATTGTCTCAACCCAAAGCAATAATCTGTTAACCCTAATGGAAAGTTAATCATCGCCTCGGGAAGCTCTCATTCATGAATGCGAAGTTTGGTCTAATACGCGAAAGCAAGGATCCCATTCTCTTATGGCTAGTCGACGAAGCCAGTTTGAAGACAATCGAACCGGACTTTCCGGCTTGGCTGCCGAACTGGTTGGCGGCAACCGGGTTTTCCGGCCAACCAGGCCAGATCTGCGCTGTTCCTGGCCGGAACGGCGCAATAAGTGCATTTCTTGCGGGTATTGATGCCAAGGCAGGACCGCTCGCGGCCGGTAAACTCGCTAAGGCTCTCCCTGCCGGCAGTTACAAACTTGCCGGCGAAATCGAAAATCCCCAGATGGCAGCCCTCGGATTCAGCCTCGGTGCGTATTCATTCGACCGCTATAAGAGCAATGAAAATCCCAAACCAACGCTGCTTGTTCCCGAAGGTATCGACAGCGTTGCGCTCGAACGCAATGCAGAGGCGGTATACCTTGTCAGGGATCTCATAAACACGCCGGCCAACGATATGGGGCCGGAACAGCTTGAAGCCGAGTTCCTGAAATTGGCTGGCCGTTATTCTGCCCGTTCAGATGTGATTGCCGGCGATCAGTTGCTGGCAAAGAATTTTCCGATGATTCATGCAGTGGGTCGCGCGAGTAGCGAAGAGCCCCGGCTTCTCGACATGGTGTGGGGTGACGAAAGCCATCCGAAACTGACTTTGGTTGGAAAAGGTGTGTGCTTTGATACCGGCGGTCTGAATTTGAAGCCGGGTAGCTCCATGGGTCTGATGAAAAAGGATATGGGTGGAGCGGCCAATGTGCTCGGGCTTGCTCAAATGATTATGTCAGCATGTCTGCCGGTACGCCTTCGCGTGCTTGTGCCTGCTGTCGAGAACTCGGTTTCAGGATCGGCGTTTCGACCGGGTGACATTTTAAAGAGTCGTAAGGGGATTTCGGTTGAAATTGGTAATACGGATGCCGAGGGCCGGCTTGTGTTAGCAGATGCCTTGACGCTCGCTGAAGAGGAACATCCGGACCTTATAATCGACATGGCAACGCTTACTGGTGCCGCCCGTGTAGCGCTCGGCCCTGATCTTCCGCCGTTCTACACTCTGAACGATGAACTGGCGAATGAAGTTATGTTGGCTTCTGAGGAGCTTCAGGATCCGCTGTGGCGATTACCGCTCTGGCAACCGTATGAAAAAATGTTGTCATCAAAGGTCGCTGATGCGAGTCATATAAGTTCTGGTGCATTTGCCGGATCGATTACCGCTGCGCTGTTTCTCAAGAAATTCATCCGTGCCGATACTGACTGGCTGCATTTCGATATTTTCGGCTGGGTTCCGAGCGCGAAGCCGTGGGCCCCTGTCGGCGGCGAAGCCCAGGGGATACGGGCTCTTTTCCATGTCATCGAAAAACGCTACCGAAACAATTCTGCTTGAAAAAACGGCCTGCCTAAGCATACTGTTACGCTAGCGAAATTATTGGCTCGAGCATATGCGGGGATGCTATGAAAGCGGGTAGGGCACTAAAGCTTTGGCAGGAAATCTGCCTTTCTCAGGTTCTGGATGAAATGCCGGATCTGAGCCTGCGCCAGACGACGATTTTACTGACGATCTATCTTGAACCGCCGCCCCATACCGTCCGCGGGTTGGCCGCCAAGCTGAACGTCACCAAACCCGTCATTACCCGTGCGCTCGATACAATGGGGGCACTTGAATTGGTCAACCGCAGGCGCGATGAAAATGACCGCCGCAACGTGCTGATTCAGCGCACCGTTCGCGGTTCGGTCTATCTCGAAAAGCTTGCTGACCTGATTATCGATAAATACGGGGAAACGGCATAATGCCCCCCAATGTCACTTGGCCGGTTCTGAAGCAGCGGGACTCGCGGCTGGATCTGGACGCGGCCTGGGACAAGCATAATGAAGAAAGCGACAGCAAAAAAACCATACGCTTCAAAGAACCAGAAGCCGGCTATATCTCCGGAGCCTTTGCTGACATCCTGGCAAAGCCAGAACCGTCGGCAGGCATGAATACACAGCTCCTGAGGGGTGAGAGCGTCGTGGTACACGGTAAGGTTGGTGAATGGCTATGGGTCAAAGCGTCAGCGGACGGATATGTCGGATGGGTCCTGGGTGAATCCGTAGCGTTCGGAGCATTGGAGGCGACGCACAGGGTCTTGGCACCGCGCACATTTCTCTATTCTGGATGCGATTTGAAGTATCCGCGATCAGGGTATCTTTCGATGGGGTCGGTACTTTCGGTTCGTGGTTTTGAGGAGAACCGGGGAACGCGATACGCTTTCCTGGACACAGGCGAAGCGCTCATCGCTGACCACCTGGAACCAGCCGGGCAATACTCCGAGGACTATGTGGCGGTCGCTGAAAAACTGTTGGCCACGCCTTATCTTTGGGGTGGCAATACCGCATTCGGTATCGATTGTTCCGGGCTGGTTCAGCTTTCGCTGCGCATGACTGGTAAGATTGTTCTCCGAGACTCCGATATGCAGGCGGCAACCATCGGCGAGCCAATCGATCCGGGGCCGGATTTCGTCTCTGTGGCGCGTGGTGATTTGATTTTCTGGAAAGGTCATATCGCGATTGTCACTGGCAATCGAAATGGGGAGCCTTGGATCA
>JAHEHW010000347.1 GCA_024639745.1 Salaquimonas sp.
TGCTTCCCCATTCAGCTCAGCCCATTGATCAAGAGAGTCGATAGATTCCTCCTTGGTCAGGGTGATTTCCAGATCCCGAAGTTCAATCTCGGCGTTCCCGGCAAGATTTGAGTCCAGCATTTTGGCATCATTCGTTCCAAGAGCCTAATACCAATGATTGATGGGCTCGGTGAGCGTTTCTTGCGCGCTGGCGGTGTAAACCATGCCGATGACTGCGGTGAAGCCAGCAAGAGCGATGGCGCAGAGCGATCTCGAAGTGATGGACATTATTGAGTCTTCCAATTGGTCTGCTATGGGTTGATTGCATCCGACCCGGCGCGGGCTGACTCTATTAGATCGGCGGCCGGATGAAATCGCCGCTTCCCCGGTCCATGACCCAGAGTTCGCCTGAACTGATATCGAACCAGGCGCCATGGAGTGTGATCTTTTCCTTTTCGACCAGGATCTTGACGCAAGGAAAGGTCATCAAATTTTCCAAGGAATGTCGAATCGAAATCCGCTCCAAAGCGGTTTGACGTTCGCCGGCAGTGAGCGCGGTGTAATCTTTCAGTTTGCTGGAAAGCGGCCTGAGCATGCTCATCCATTTGCCGATGAAGTCCCCGGGGGAGAGCGGCTTCGCTTCGGGGTCCAGCGCTGCCTTGATGCCGCCACAACGACCGTGCCCCATGACGATAATATGCTTTACCTTCAGTGCCTGAACCGCGAATTCCAACGCGGCGGATGTCGCGTGGTAATTTCCGTCGGGCTCATAAGGCGGGACCAGGTTTGCAACATTGCGGACCACGAAGAGCTCTCCAGGTCCGCAATTGAATATCGTTTCTGGCGCCGCCCGCGAATCGCAACAGGCAATTATCAGGGTTTCTGGTTTCTGGCCTGCCTCGGCGAGATCGAGATAGCGTTCCCTTTCATGGGTATAGTCACCAGCCATGAATTCACGATAACCGGCAAGAAGGTTTTTGGGAAAACGTTTCATCTGTTTTTTCGATCCGCTGTCATCCGTATCCCGACTGTCTAAACACTATCCGGGCGAGCGTTACAATATTTGAGCCTAGCCCCAGATGGCGATCGGCAGTCCGTGCGCGTCTCTGGGAAAATCGCGCGGGAACGCGCTCGCGCTTCCTTCATTTATTCTGAAAGCTGTCACCAGACAGGCGACGGCATCAATCTGATCGTCCAGAGCCCAACCTTTGCCGGGCGCCTTTCTTAAATCTTCCCGCAAAAAACCTGCCTCGACGAGGATGTTGATGCGTTCTTCGATACCAGCATCGTAGACGCGCGACTTGATCTTCTTCGGCGTTTTCAGCGGCACTCCTCCGTTTAGGCGAAAGAAGGCAAATTCCGGGTGAACCTCGTGAAAGAACTGCGTGACTCCGTTTCGCAATATCTGGTCAAGCTCGCGTATTTTCGGAAAGATGTTGAATGCCTGCTTTGAAACCTTGCGTGGAGGTTGTGAAGTTCGTGCTGCAAGGCTGCAGGCTTCGCTATAGTCATCGGCATAAACCGCACTGCGAGAGGGAATCGAAAAAACAGAAGACTGCCGGGCGCCGAGCAGGGGTCGAACAGTCTTTTCAGGTTCCCGTCCCGACCCGGTAATTGTTTCCGGAAGACCAATCGGCATATCAATGGCTATCGTGGCATCGGGCGCGGCGAAAGTCATGATCTCTTTCAGATCAGCGAACAGTCGAAAGGCGGGTTTGGGTGATAATCTATCTTCGATGTTTTTCGGAAAAGCTGCGATCCAGCCGGCCCTGCAACCGTCTACACCTATGAATTTCACTTTGTTGCCGACGTCAGCTGCCATCACCATTCCGCGCCCTTGCGTTGCGGTACGGACAATTGGCGGATACTGATCGGATTGAGCGGGTTGACGATCGATCCGGCATCCGTCTCCAGCATCAATTCATCAGCGCCCCTTTTTGCCGCACCGGTGACTATCTCGAAAACGGAAGCGGTGGTGTTTTGAAGGGCCATCTCGATGCTGGCGCCTGAAAGCCGATGCGAGAGATACAGGGCTGCGGTCAGGTCGCCGGGTCCGTTCGGCGGATTTGCGACCGCCCTGTGTTCGGCAAATACCGCTTTTTCATCGGAGACCAGAAGATTCCCGATATTTCCGCGTATCATACCTGGGACGGAAGTCACCAGGGTTTCTTTTGTGGCTAGCAGGCCGGCAGCCTTAGTGGCTGAAAACGCGTTCTCAACGATTTGCCTAGTGAGCCAGGCCAATTCAAAATAATTCGGTGTCACTATATCAGCGTTGCTTACAAGATTGTCACGGATCGCTGTTGCGGTTTCTTCCGGGATATAGAGCTTTCCGGCATCACCCATCACCGGATCGCAAACATGCAAGACTTTCGGATTCTCCGCTTTCAATTCCCGAACGAAATTCCCGACTGTTTCGGCCTGCGCGGCACTAGCCATGTAGCCGGTGAGAACCGCAGCTGCTTCGCCAATCCAGGGAGAATTCTGGAGATCATTCAGGAAAGCCGAAAAGTCTCCGTCATTCGGTACGATCCTTGTAGCCGAGCCGTGGCCGGGATGGAACGGGAGGATGATCGTGGGAACGGCCCAGACCAGATGCCCCCTGACCTCGAGCGCGAAAACCGCCGCTCGATTGCCGACTGAGCCCCGGGCCACATGGGAAGAAATGACGATGACGGGTCGGTTCATTGATGCCGATCAGAAAATATACGTCCTGAGAAGATAGACCGCGAGAATGATCACCGCGATCCAGCCGAGCGAGCGTCCAATTTTTCGCCCGAGGTCTTCTAATGCCTGATCTTTCGCCTCGCTCTCGGTTAGATCAGCAGAACGATTGTTGTGCCAGTCGGAATTTCGTGCCATTGACGAAGTCCCGACTGTTTCAGCTTCGCGATTGACCCGGTCAAGAATGCGTTGCGCTTCGGCTTCGCGCGAGTCTTTTCCGTTATGAGATT
>JAHEHW010000348.1 GCA_024639745.1 Salaquimonas sp.
CTCGTGTGTGGCATTTTCCGCGGGCTACAGAATTGAAGGTGGCATAAAGTTATGAAATGGAACTGGCTCCTTCGCTCGCACCGCTGACATTGGCCCGGAAATTGGCGAACAAATCGCGCCCTAGACCCTGATGGTAATGGGTCAAATCCGGCTCTGGAGCGCGCCGCTCCGCAAGCTCTTCAGCATCCACCAGCAGTTCCAGCTTTCCGGAATTCGCGTCCAGTCGGATCACATCCCCCGTGCGTACCTTCCCGATCATTCCCCCGTCAGCAGCTTCCGGCGTGACGTGAATTGCAGAGAGAATTTTGCCGGAAGCGCCTGACATACGGCCGTCGGTCACCAGCGCGACCCGGTGGCCCCGGTCCTGCAATACGCCCAGCGGCGGCACCATTTTGTGCAGTTCCGGCATGCCATTGGCCTTCGGTCCCTGGAAGCGCAGGACTGCTACGAAATCCCGATCCAGTTTGCCGGCCTTGAACGCGTCAATGATTTCCGTTTGTTCGTGAAATACGATCGCGGGAGCCTCGATCGACCGGAACTCCGGTTTCACTGCTGAAATTTTGGAAACACCCTCTCCGATATTGCCGGTGATCATCTTTAAGCCGCCGGTCGGGGAAAATGGCTCCGAATGGGTCGTCAGGATCTTCGGGTTGCCGCTTTGCTCGGGGCAAGGCTCAAATATCAACGCCTCGTCAACGAGTTTCGGCTCGTGAGTATAAGCCTCCAGGCCACCGCCAGCTACTGTGCCGACATCGGCATGTACATAGCCACCATCGATCAGCTGCCTGATAAGGAAGGGCATGCCGCCGGCAGCGTGGAAATGGTTCACATCCGCCAATCCGTTCGGATAAACTCTTGCGAGTAGAGGCACCACGTCGGAAAGCTCGGCCATATCCTCCGGCGTCAACTGAATACCGGCGGCTTTGGCCATCGCGACCAGATGCAGCGTGTGGTTGGTCGAACCGCCTGTAGCGAGCAATCCCACCATCCCGTTCACGAAGGACCGCTCATCGATCATTCGACCGACCGGCGAGAATTCATTGCCGAGACCAGTGATTGCCAGGGCGCGCTCTGCCGCCGCCCGGGTCAAGGCATCGCGTAGCGCTGTGCCCGGATTGATAAAGCTGGCGCCCGGCAGGTGCAGCCCCATGATTTCCATCAGCATCTGGTTGGAATTGGCAGTACCATAGAAAGTGCAGGTGCCGGGCGAATGATAGGATTTCGACTCCGCCTCAAGCAACTCGTCGCGTCCGACCTTGCCCTCGGCGTAAAGCTGTCTGATCCGCGCCTTCTCGTCATTCGGAAGGCCCGAAGGCATCGGCCCTGCGGGAATAAAGACCGCCGGAATATGGCCGAACGTCAGTGCCGCGATCACCAGACCCGGCACGATCTTGTCACAGATCCCAAGAAACACCGCTGCATCGAACATGTTATGCGAAAGCCCGATACCGGCGGCCATGGCGATTACATCGCGCGAAAACAGCGACAGTTCCATGCCCGGCTGACCCTGCGTTACCCCGTCGCACATAGCTGGTACGCCTGATGCCACCTGAGCCGTGCCACCGCTCTGGTGTGCGGCTTCCTTGATCAGATCCGGAAAATCTTTGTAGGGCTGATGCGCCGACAGCATATCGTTATAAGCGGTGATGATCCCAAGATTGGGTGTTATATCGCCGGCAAGAAGCGCCTTGTCACCGGCGCCGCAGGAGGCGAATCCATGGGCGAGATTGCTGCAGGAAAGCGCGGCACGATGCGGACCTTTGGAGGCAAATTCGTCGATAACGGCGAGATAGTGCTCGCGGCCGGGTTTGCTGCGTTCGACGATGCGGTCGGTCACCGCCTGGATTTCACGTCGGATTTTCATAGCCTGTCCTTTGGCTTGTTTCGTCTTGGCGGATTGGCGCTAAGGGGCCCAGACCACTCTTGTGTCTGACCGTTGATTAAGCACGTAGCGGATCGGCAAATGCGATGGGTCCCCGGTTCCGGTTGCCTCTTCGAGAACATCCCGTTTCTTGTCGCCTTCGATATGCAGGAAAATTTTTCCCGCTGCCGTAATCACCGGCAAAGTTAGCGTAACCCGCGGCTCATCCAGGTTTTCAGCTTCCATCGGCAGGACGGTTTCTTTCTCCGAGAGATTCGTTGCCCGGCCGAGATTGTTTCCGTTTGGAAACAGCGACGCCGTGTGTCCGTCGGCCCCCATGCCTAGTACGATCACGTCGAGTGGCAGAGCTTGGTTCAACTCCGAACGCACCGGCCCGAGATTATCCGGGGCGCAATCCCTGCGATAAAGCGGAATGAATTGCGCGCTTGCCGCTTCATTCTGAAGCAGCTCGAGCGTGACCAGCCGCTGGTTCGACCGTGCGGAATCCGGTGGCACCCAGCGCTCATCCGCGAGCGTTATCGATACCTTTTCCCAATTGAGTTTCTCGCGAGAAAGCGCCTTCAGAAAACGGCTTGGTGTACTGCCGCCCGAAACCGCAAAGCTGGCTCTGCCTTTCTGCGCAATTGCTCGTCTCAATATCTTGGAAACTTGACCGGCAAGCCACTTCGCCAATACATCACCATCTTTGAAGGCGGTGAAATGCATGCCTATAGATCCCCTTCCCACCACGTTCGGCCATCGCGTTCGATCAGTGCGATGGCGGCGCTCGGCCCCCATGTCCCGGCCGTATAACGAGCGACGGCCTGTTGGGTCTCTTCCCAACCTGTCACGATCGGGTCGATCCAGCTCCAGGCGGCCTCGACTTCGTCACGGCGCATGAAGAGCGTCTGGTTTCCGCGGATTACATCAAGAAGTAGGCGTTCGTATGAATCCGGTACCCGAACGGAAAAACGCTCGGCGAACGTCATGTCCAATGCAACCTGCCTCAGCCGCATGCCGCCCGGACCCGGGTCCTTGATCATGATGCATTGCTTTACGCCTTC
>JAHEHW010000349.1 GCA_024639745.1 Salaquimonas sp.
GTTTCCATGTCTTCGTTGGTACAATCTTCCTGATCGTCTGCCTCGTCCGCGCAATGATGGGTCATTTCCGGCCGGAAAAGCATTTCGGTTTCGAGGCCGCAGCCTGGTACTGGCACTTCGTCGACGTCGTCTGGCTTTTCCTGTTCTTCGCGATCTATATCTGGGGATCATGGGGCGCGCCTTACGCTCACTGAGCGGGTGCGATCGTAAAGATCACGAAAGGCGGTCACGGGGCCGCCTTTCCTTTTTGTCGGGAGAGTCAGTTTGGCTAAAAAGCAGCCCCACTATGAGGATCGGGCACATTATCCTGAGCAATCGGCTATTTCGACCGGGCTTGCGGGCCGTTGCCCGCGTTGCGGCGAAGGGAAGCTTTTCAAGTCACTTCTGAAGCCGGTCGACCAATGTGCGATCTGCGGCCTCGATATGGGATTTGCAGAGGAAGGCGACGGTCCGGCAGTTCTGGTAATTCTCATATTGGGGTTCGTCGTTGCTGGTCTCGCGCTCGCAATGGAATACCTGCTGCGTCCGTCGGTCTGGGTGCATATTATCCTCTGGGTCCCGGTTATCACGGCGCTTGCGCTTATTTCGCTCAGATGGATGAAGGGTGTCATGATCGCTGCTCAATACAAGACCAAGGCAGCGGAGGGTCTCCTCGAGAATGCTGATCAGGAATAGCATGCGCGGTAATCTGATCCTGATCGCATCGATGGCGGTCGGTATTGCCATTCTCTGCGCGCTAGGTTTTTGGCAGGTTCAGCGGCTGGCGTGGAAAGAGAATTTGATCGCCACCGTTGATGAGCGGCGGACGATGGACCCGGTACCGCTAAAACAGATCGAGGCCATGTTCGAAGAGTCGTCGCAATCGATCGAGTATCGCCCGGTATCGGTTGCCGGCCGCTTCCTGCATGACTTCGAACAGCACTATTACGTGACCCGTGAAGGTGAAGTCGGGTGGCATATCTTTACGCCGATGGTGCTGGATGGCGGCAGGGTATTGTTCGTCAATCGGGGTTTCCTTCCCGAAATTCTGAAGCGGCAGGATACACGGCAGGACGGTTTGGTCAAAGGAGAGCAACGCTTTGACGGGCTGGCCCGAACCGCTCCCGACGAAAAGCCGAACAGCTTCGTGCCTGATAACGATCCGGCGGGTAATATCTATTTCTGGAAAAGCCTCGCGCAAATGCGTGAACAAATCCCTGCCGAATACCGGGATCGCGTTTTGCCTTTTTTTGTCGATGCGGGCAAGGGGAGTAATCCTGGCAAATGGCCGGAAGGCGGCGCTACGCGCATCAGCTTTCCCAACAATCATCTGCAATATGCGATCACATGGTTCGGATTGGCATTGGCGCTCCTTGGCGTCGGTTCCTATTTTCTGTATGCAAGAGTGAGACGCTCAGCCGAAGCCAGCGGTGATAGGGAATGACCAACGAAATCGACAATGGGCCGGTCATCAGGCTATGTGGCCCGCGAGGGTTTTGCGCCGGTGTTGATCGCGCAATTCAGATGGTAGTCCTTGCGCTCAAGAAATACGGCGCACCGGTATATGTCCGCCATGAAATCGTTCACAATCGATATGTGGTTGAGGGCCTTGAGGAAAAGGGTGCGGTCTTTGTCAAGGAACTCGATGAAATCCCGGAAGGCAATCGCCAGCCGGTTATTTTCTCCGCCCATGGCGTGCCGAAATCCGTGCCCGCCGATGCGGAGGAAAAGAACCTTTTCTATCTTGATGCGACTTGTCCGCTCGTTTCCAAGGTTCACAAGCAGGCGCTTCGTCATTTGCGCCAGGGGCGCCATGTTATTCTCATTGGTCATGCGGGACATCCCGAGGTCGTGGGGACCATGGGGCAGGTCGCGCTAGGTGACATGACCCTGATCGAGACGGTCGAAGACGCGCTGTCCTATGAGCCTAAAGACTCCAAGCATCTAGGGTTCGTCACGCAGACGACCCTTTCGGTCGATGACACCATTGAAATTCTCGACACGCTGAAAAATCGTTTCCCGGATCTCACGGAACCGGCAGCGGAATCGATTTGCTATGCCACTACGAACCGGCAGGAGGTAGTCAAATTGGCGGCACAGGGTGCGGATCATTTCCTGATTGTCGGTGCGCCCAATTCATCCAATTCCAAGAGATTGGTGGAAGTAGCGCTTCGCGCGGGAGCGAGGGATGCCAGTCTCGTGCAGGGGCCGCAGGATCTTCCGTGGGATGCCGTTGAAAGCGCCCGCGTAATCGGTCTATCAGCCGGCGCCTCTGCCCCGGAAGTGCTGGTAGACGGGGTCATCGACGCAATTCGCCAACGTACCGGTGCGCGCGTCGAACTCACGGAAACTGTCAAAGAGGGAGAAAACTTCCCCGTTTCCCGAGAATTGCGGGATACGGCTATCACACGGGCCGATATGGCTTTCGTCAACGGAGACTGATGCCTTGGCCGTCTATACCGACGTCTCAGACAATTCTCTGATCCGCCATCTCGAGAAATACGATATCGGCGAATTGCATTCCTTCAAGGGGATCGCGGAGGGTGTTGAAAACTCGAACTATCTTCTCACGACGGATGACGGCAGCTTTATCCTCACCCTCTATGAGAAACGGGTAAACGCCGAAGACCTGCCGTTTTTCCTGGGGCTGATGGAACATCTGGCAGGGAAGGGGCTTTCATGTCCGGTGCCGGTGCACATGAAAAGCGGTGAAACGCTTGGCGAACTCGCAGGGCGCCCGGCGGCCATCATCACCTTCCTGGAGGGTTTCTCGGTCAAGCGACCGCACGCCACGCATTGCCGTCAACTCGGCGAAACCCTTGCGGCTTTCCATCTCGGTGGGCAGGATTTTTCGATCAGCCGGCCGAATGCGCTTTCGATTGGCGACTGGCGGCCGCTTTATGAGAAATCGCAAGCCGGCGTCGATACAGTGATGCCCGGGTTGA
>JAHEHW010000350.1 GCA_024639745.1 Salaquimonas sp.
TGGCGCGCGCATTCGGTGGACGTGCGCGTGCAGGCAGCCGAAGCAGCTTCAAGGCGAGAGGACAGGACGTCAGTTACGTCTTGCGGGTTGGCTTCCTGGAAGCTGCCAATGGAGCCGATCGCCAGGTAACGTTTCCGGACGGAAAATCCCTTAAGGTGAAAATACCGGAAGGAGCGAGGGATCGGCAGACACTGCGTCTCAAAGGGCAGGGAATGCCAGGCTATGGCGGGGGAGAGGCTGGCGACGCCTTTATCGAAGTTCACATCGAGCCACATGCCTATTTCGAGCGCAAGGATGACAACATTCACGTTGAAATCCCGGTAACCCTGAAAGAGGCGGTCTCAGGCGGAAAGATCAAGGTTCCGACCATATCGGGAGCAGTTACCGTGATTGTTCCCAAGTTCGCGAATACCGGAACGAATCTTCGCCTCAAGGAACGGGGTATCCGGAACCCGAAAACCGGCAAACGCGGACATCAATACATCAGGCTGAAAGTAATCCTGCCGGAAGGGGAGGAACCGGAGTTGGCAGGTTTCCTAGAAGGCTGGACGCCAAAGAGCAAGGATAATCCGCGGGAGGGCATGGTCCGATGATGCAGTTCGACGAATTGATCGCTTCAATTGATGAGCTTCGCCGCGAGGATCTGGATGAATGGCTGGCCGAAGCGCTGGTAAGCAGCCAGCAGGCCAATGAGGGAACGGTTTTCAGCGATGCAGAATGCGCACGGGTGCGGCTTATCTGCACCTTGCGTTACGACCTCGATGTCGAAACCGACACCCTGCCGCTGGTAATGCAACTCATTGATGAATTGCATGCGACTCGCCAAAGACTGCGCCAGCTTTCAGGGGCGGTGATGACGCAGGATGAAGCGGTACAGGAAACCGTCGTAAGGCTGTTGCGGCAGCGCTGGGAGGATGAAGCCTGAGAATTCGGTTGGTGTGAGACCGGCTTCGCCTACCGGCTCAAGGCCTCCAGCACTCTTGCCCAGCTTCTTGCCCCGCGATGAAAGCTCGACAGCTCGTATTTCTCATTCGGCGAATGAATGCGGTCGTCATCAAGACTGAAACCTATCAGCAACGACTCCGTGCCAAGCATGGATTGGAAAAGGCCCACGACCGGGATCGACCCGCCCATGGCGATTAGTGCTGCATCCTTGTCCCATTCGTCTTTCAATGCTTCCGCGGCGGCCGAAAGTTGTGGCGAATTGTAGTCCAGTTGTATCGCGCCGCTGCCGCCGTGTTCATGAAAATCCGCCGAACAATCGGCCGGCAGACGGTCGCGAATGAATTGTCTGAAAGAGGCGCGGATTTTTTCAGGATCCTGATCGCCGACAAGCCGGAAGGAGACCTTTGCCGATGCCTCGGCCGGGATCACTGTCTTGAACCCTTTTCCGGTGTAACCGCCATAGACGCCGTTGATTTCACAGGTCGGGCGAGACCAGGTCATTTCGAGGACGGAGCGGCCCATTTCGCCCGCCGGAATGCTGAGACCGATTTCGCCCAGGAAATCGCTTTCGGAAAAGCCCAGATCGTCCCATTGAGCCTTGATCTCGGCAGGCAATTCCGGGACGCCGTCGTAAAAGCCGTCAAGCATCACCTTTCCATCTTCGTCATGCAGCGCGGCAAGCACATCGACAAGCAGATGGATCGGATTGCGGGCAGCGGAGCCGTAGTGACCGGAGTGAAGGTCGCGGTCCGCGGCCTTGATGGTCACCTGCTCGCCGACGAGTCCGCGAAGGGCCGTGCTGATTGCTGGCGTATTGCGGTCCCACATGGTTGTGTCGCAAACCAGCGCGACATCGGCCGATAACAAATCCGAGTGCTGCTGGAGAAATGGAATGAGCGACGGAGAGCCGGACTCCTCCTCGCCCTCGAAAAAGATCGTCACGTTGACGGGCAGTTCGCCGGCGCTTTCTTTCCAGGCGCGACAAGCTTCAACGAAGGTCATCAACTGCCCCTTATCGTCGGCTGCGCCCCGGGCAACGATCCGCCTGGTTCCGTCTTCCGCTTCAACCAATCTGGGTTCGAAGGGTTCACTGTCCCCGAGATTTAGCGGATCCACGGGTTGAACGTCGTAATGGCCGTAGAACAGGACGGTCGGTTTCCCGGGAGCATCGTGATGGTGCGCTACGACCATTGGGTGCCCGGCGGTCGGCATCTTACGGGCCTCGAAACCAATCGATGCGAGATCGGCGACCAACCAATCCGCCGCCTTTTCGCAGTCTTCGGCGTAGTCGCTATCGGTCGAAATGCTGGGAATCTTCAGGAGCGTGAAAAGCCGTTCGAGGCTGGCGTCGAGATCTTTGTCCAATCGGTCGAGAACACCGTCGATCGCGGTCATGAGAGTTCCTTGTCCTTGTTTCTTGAGGGTTCGTTTGCGGGCAACTTGGCACCATGCAGAGTGACGGGCAAGGGGGATCATCGCGCTTGCGCGCCTTTGCATCGGGTTTTGCCGAAACCTACAAAATCTGACAGGTTTCAGTCCTCAACTGAGCGGATTGAAGCAAGGCCCATGTCCCCGATACCCCCTAAAAGCATACTGGAAACAGCGATCTACGCTGATGATCTTGATGCAGCCAAAGCGTTTTACGGTGGGATGCTGGGTCTTGAACCTGTTCTTGAGGAACCGGGGCGGCATGTCTTTTACCGCTGTGGGCAGCAAATGCTTTTAATTTTCAATCCGGCTGAGACAAAGACTGTGTCTGACGGGCCTTTTCCCGTTCCGCCACATGGGGCTATGGGCCCAGGGCATCTGTGCTTCAAGATGGATGGGACGATGCTCGATCAGTGGAAATCGCACTTCGCATCGAAGGAAGTCGAAATAGAGGCGGATTTCAATTGGCCGAATGGAGCGCGTTCGATTTACGTCAGGGATCCGGCAGGGAATTCGATAGAGTTTGCCGAAGGCCGTTTGT
>JAHEHW010000039.1 GCA_024639745.1 Salaquimonas sp.
ACCATGCCGCCGCCTCTCTCGGATCTTTCGGCACGCCGAGACCCTTGTCGTAGATTTCCGCAATAAGCGTCTGGGCCGCCGGATCCCCCAACTTCGCGCGGGGCAATGCCAATTCAAAGGCAGTCAGATAATAGCCTCGCTGATAAGCCCCATATGCCAAGTCAGGCACCGCGGCGGAAGACGCGTACGGTGACGCGCTGACGGACGATTTGGCAACTTCGGATCCAGATTCCACGGGCTCTTTATCGGACGCGCCAGTCGTTTCCTGGGCATGTGCAGGCAGGGAAAAAGCGAGACCGCCAGCAAGGCTCGTAAAAACACACGCCGACCGAAACCATTTACGTAAGCTCATCATCATGAAAGATATCCGGCGCCCGTTCATCAAGTAGTTCGTTCACTGCGGCAACAGCCACAGAAGGAGAATCTTCCGCATCAAAAACAGCACGGCCAAGGGCCACGAATTCCGCCCCCGTTTCAGCCGCGGCGACCGCGCTGCCAATCGCCGTCCCTCCCATGACAACGACCGGAAGTTCCATAACTTCAACGCACCATCCCGCAATCGCCAGGCTTTTCGGATGCGGCTCGGCACGAATATCACCGCCGAGTTTGCCGAAGAAAAGAAAGTCCGGCAGCAATTCCCCGACAGTCATCGCGTCATGCCGTGTCTTGACATTGCCGTATCCTACAATTTTTTTTGGCGAAAACCGGGCAATCGCATCCTTCAGCGATTGAACTCCATTGGTGACGATAAGGCCATCAGCCCCGCTGCGGCCCAATATTCTTGTGTCATTTTCGACAATCAAAGGAACGTCATGCTTGTGGGCCATCTCGACAAGTGCCGAAAGGAAGCCTGTCGCATCGCTGAGCGCCTCGAATGGACCGCGACAGATTATGCTCGCAACATCGCCTTGTGAAAGACACGCGTGCAAAATATGCGGCGTTACGGTTTCTCCCTCAATCACGAGGATCACCCGACAGCGGTCGCGGCCAATCTTCTTGGAAGAAGGATTATCACTGTCAGAGGCCACGGGCTTCATTCCTATCAAACGAGTCTGGCTCGTATAGACCCCACGTCTCTCCTATCGCAAGCAACAAACTCTTTGCGTGCCAGCGAATCGCCGCTGGTCAGTTTTCAAATGGGATAGCTCCCGGCTTCAATCCGGCCGGATTGGGAACCCGAAATCGGGTATGGATACCGAAATTGGTTTAGGTCAGTTCGTCAGTTTTTTGATCTTATCTTTCAGGAGTAATTTTTGCCGCTTTATTTCTGCAATTTCGTCGTCGCGGCTGCTCGGGCGCCGCATGGCTTCTTCAAGTCTGTCTTCAAGTTCCACATGTTTTTGTTTCAACTGATCAATGTGTGAACCCAATGCCATCGTTTAACCTCCGCGTATGTAAACGAGAAAATTCCACCACAGAATGCGCGCCTTGTCCAATCGTCACGGTCACGAATTGATACGCTGTGAATTGACAGTGAAAAATTGGTAAAGCGGCCTGCCGGATTTGCTCATTCGAGCTTTTCTGCTAGGAACGATAAAAACCTTCGGAAAACCTTTCAATGGGCGACGACGAACTCACCGAATTGCGGGTAGAGCTGGCAAAGCTGGAGATTGCTCATGCCGATCTCGATCGGGCCATCGACGCTCTGACGCGGGTGGGTGGTGATGCGTTGTGCATACAGCGCTTCAAGAAGAAAAAGCTAATGATGAAGGATGAAATTGCCGCGCTGCGGGAAAAAGTCTTACCCGACATCATCGCCTGATTTGCGTCCGTTTGATCACCGAATGCGACCAGCAACTGCCTGAAAGCCTTCCTCAAATGACTGAAAACTCACCTGAAGTCGCCATTATCATGGGTAGCCAGTCCGACTGGGGAACCATGCGTCACGCCGCCGATACGCTCACAAGCCTTGAAATCGGCTACGCTGCGAAGATCGTGTCCGCCCATCGCACCCCGGACAGGCTTTATCAATTCGCCAAAAGCGCGCGTCAGATAGGCTACAAGGTGATTATTGCAGGAGCAGGAGGGGCAGCCCACCTGCCGGGTATGACGGCGGCGATGACGTCGCTTCCTGTCTTTGGCGTTCCGGTTCAGTCACGCGCGCTGAATGGCCAGGATAGCCTGCTTTCGATCGTGCAGATGCCCGCCGGGATTCCGGTGGGAACGCTGGCGATCGGCAAAGCCGGAGCGATGAATGCGGCATTGCTCGCAGCATCGGTACTGTCGCTTGGCGATGACGGAATTCGTGACCGCCTCGAAGCCTGGCGGGAAACCCAGACATCAAGCGTTGCGGATGAACCGGTCGATGAATAAGACGGGTCAAGATCAGTACTTTCCGAGGGAGAGCAAGGGATGAGTCTAGAGCCGGGCCAGACCATCGGCATTCTGGGAGGGGGCCAACTCGGTCGAATGCTGGCCATAGCCGCCGGGCGGCTCGGCTTGAAAGTCCTAATTTTCGATCCGGATGCTAACAGCCCCGCGGCACAGCTCGCCAACAAGCATATGCAGGCATCCTACGACGACGAAGAAGCGCTCGCCCGCTTTGCCGATGAATGCGATATCGTCACTTACGAGTTCGAAAATGTACCCCTCGATACCGCCCGTTTCGTCGAGGACAGATCGCCACTCCGGCCCGGAAGCACGGCACTCGAGAAGAGCCAGGATCGCTTGGAAGAAAAAACCTTTATCCGCAGCCTTGACATTGGCACCGCGCCATTTCGCGCAATCTGTGGGCTTAAAGATCTGATTGCTGCCGCGAAGGCGATGGACGGGCCCTCGATCCTGAAGACCCGACGGCTTGGCTACGACGGAAAAGGGCAAGCCCGTGTCGACGCCGGCGCCACCGACAATGCATTTGAAAAGGCCTGGCTGGCGATTGACGAGAAGCCCGCAATTCTTGAAGGATTCGTGCCGTTTTCGAAAGAGATTTCGGTCATTGCGGCACGCAGTACGGATGGGCGGGTTGTCGCATTCGATCCTGCGGAAAACCGCCATAAAGACGGCATCCTGAGAACCTCCGTTGTGCCTTCGGTTATCGAAACGGCGACGGCGACGGCGGCCAAGGAGGTCACAGCCCGAATCCTCGAGAACCTTGAATATGTCGGGGTGATCGGTGTCGAGTTTTTTGTGCTTGAAGACGGTTCGGTTCTGGTCAACGAATTCGCGCCGAGGGTCCACAATTCCGGGCACTGGACAGAAGCCGCGTGCCAGGTCTCCCAATTCGAACAGCATATACGGGCGATTGCCGGTTGGCCGCTGGCAACGCCGATTCGCCACAGCGACTGCGAAATGTTCAATCTTATCGGTAGCGAGGTTGATGACTGGCCAGCGATCCTTGAAGCCGACGACACGGTTCTGCACCTTTACGGTAAGGCAGAAACCCGATCGGGGCGGAAGATGGGGCATTTTACCCGATTAAACCCCCGTCAAAGTTGAAATTCAATGCTGCCGGTAGTGGACAAATAGTCGATTTTTTGTTATCCGCGCTCAAAACTCGTAGCGGGTGCCGCTAGGGGAACGCAGATTTTTACCCGAATATGTGCGAATTTCCTGCCCGCCGACTGGGTCGGTGGATCGGGAAACGGCGCTCAACATAGAAAAGGTTCGGCAAGACCGGACACAACGACCGAAGGAAGTGATCAACCGTGCAGGTAATCGTTCGCGATAACAACGTTGACCAGGCGCTGCGCGCCTTGAAGAAAAAGATGCAGCGCGAAGGCATTTTCCGCGAAATGAAAAAACGGAGCGCCTACGAAAAGCCATCGGAAAAACGTGCTCGTGCCAAGGCAGAGGCCGTTCGCCGCGCGCGTAAGCTGGCTCGCAAGAAAGCACAGCGCGAGGGACTTCTTCCCAACCGTTGATAAAGAGCTTTCGCTCTTGGCGATATAATACTCCGGGCGCCGTTATTTTGCCTCTTTCATGGTGGCACAGGCCAGACGGTAAGGGATCCATGGGCGGAAACTGACCGAGGTCGCTTCCGCCCTTTCTATTTTAGGGCTGCGATTACCATCAACAGGCTTGACGGAAGCGGCCAGTGAACTGACGATACCCGCAATTGGAAAATGTATGTGGCCGAATGCAAATACCGGCCTGAAGCGAACTGAACGGACTTGGGCAATTGACCACCATGCTGGCGCTTTTTTCTTCACCGCTACTGATCCGCCATGCACTTTTCGCAGCTATCCTTTCGCTGGCAGGTTGCACATCGACACAGGTCGAAAATGCTATCAGCCTTGATCCTGCCCAAGGATCGGAAGCAAATCTCGCATCGCTTACGCAGATGGTGGAGCGCAATCCGAATTCGCCAGAAGCTTATAACGTTCGCGGCACAGCATATGGACGCGCCGGTCGAAACCGCGAGGCGATGGCCGACTTTAGCAAGGCAATTGATCTCAATAATCGCTTTTACCAGGCCTATGCCAACCGCGCATTGATCCACCGCGCTATGGGCAATCCGGTCGAAGCCGTTCAGGATTATTCCCGGGCGCTGAAGATTAATCCCCAATACGATGTCGCCTATATCGGACGTGGCAATGTGTACCGGCTTGCCGGCAAGGATAACGAGGCGTTACGCGATTATCAGCGGGCCATCCAGCTTGGTTCGACAAATCCCCGCGCCTATTATTCTCGAGGCCTGATCCTACAAAACCGTGGCGACCACAAACGGGCGATCGAAGACTTTACGACAGCCATTTCGCTCGAACCGACAGCTGCCGAACCATACAATAGCCGAGGCGTTTCCTATCTGGCGATTAACGACGCTTACAATGCGCTCGAAGACGCCAATCGCGCCCTGCGCATCGATGAGCGTTACAGCGAAGCATGGGTCACTCAGGCACTGGCCCTTGAGCAGCAAGGAAGCCGCGCGAAGGCCAACAAGGCTTTCAGGCGCGCAGTTCAATTGGATGGCAATAGCCAGGCGGCCCGTGAGGGCGTCAATCGTACAAGCTGAGTTATGGTCCGTTACGAATAAACACTGACCATGCGCTCCATCGCCGTCTTTATGAACAATGTCTCGCCTAGCGAAGAACCAGGATAAGAAGCGACAGGGCTATCAAAGACAGCCACGCAAGATGCGATCAGACAATTGAGCGGAAAGTGATCGGCTACTCAGACGATGAAAAAGCCGATGACCATAAGGATTACAAAGGCGACGATACCGCCGAACAGTCCGCCACCGCCAAAAAAGCCGAGCATCATCGCCAACAACAACGCGACGCAAGCGACAACCGTCCACTTGGATAGCCACAGAAAAAGTTCATACGTTTTCTGATGCTCGGAATAATCCATTGCGTTAGCTGGCGGATTGGAATTGACCGTCTTTTTTTCGCTGGCTTTAGCCATTGTATTTCCCCGGATATCTCTCCTGAAGAGCGGCGCGGTTTGCCCAATAGAGCTTCGGCCACCCTGCTCCCGAGTTTCGTTACACAATGCCGTTATTTTTGGCAATACCCCGCCGGACGACCATCACAGGCAAACAGGTCATTTGCCATGCAGGGGTGATCAACTGCCCCCCGAACCGCAACTTCAGGCCTGCTTCCGAAGCGTGAACGTCTTACCCTGCTGATCCGTACAGGTCATCGTGACCGCATCGCTTCGATTACAATCAGCACGATTATTCTGACCAGTTACATTACTTGTCCAATTAAGTCGCACATCGGATGCCGACATCACGAGATACCGTCCAGTCGCAAGTATTCCTCCCGTTTTGGTATCTCGCGAAACAAATGCGCCATCCGAAAAATCTGCATAGAAAACATTATCATCAGAATTCCATTGACCCTTCAAACCACCGCCGCCTGCAAGCGGATCTATCTTTTCGGGCCGGTCGCAGGCACTCAAAACCAATGCTGGCGCCAGCAACATCGCAACAAGAAAAATCTGCCCGATTGAATTCCCGCCGTTCAGACCTCGCTCAAGCATGATCTCCTCCGTCTTCAAGCGTTTCCAGTTCGTCGATCATAGCTGTGATCACCGACAGGCCTTTTTGCCAGAACCCCGGATCATTGGCTGACAGACCGAATGGCGCTAGGAGTTCACTATGATGTTTTGTTCCGCCCGCCTTTAGCATTTCGAAATAGCGGTCTTCAAATCCGTTTTCCGCCTGCTGGTACGCCGAGAAAAGTGAATTCACAAGACAATCGCCAAAAGCATAGGCGTAAACGTAAAACGGCGCATGGATGAAATGTGGAATATAGCTCCAGTAGGAACCGTAACTGTCGTCGAATTCAAAGGTCGGCCCAAGACTCTTACGCTGAACGTCGAGCCAGATTTCGGCCAGTTTTTCCTCCGTCAATTCCCCGTCCCGGCGTCTAAGGTGAACCTCTCGCTCGAACAGATAGAAGGCGATCTGCCGAACAACCGTGTTGATCATGTCCTCGACCTTGCGCGCCAACAGCAGACGACGCTGATCCACGTTTTCCGCCCGCTCGAGGATCGATTGAAATGTCAGCATCTCACCAAAAACGCTCGCGGTTTCGGCAAGGGTCAGCGGCGTTTGTGACTTCAACAAACCCTGGTCTGCGGCAAGGACCTGATGGACACCATGACCGAGTTCATGCGCAAGGGTCATCACGTCACGCGGTTTACCGAGATAGTTCAGCATCACATAGGGATGGACGCTAGGTACGGTTGGGTGGGCGAAAGCACCGGGCGATTTGCCGGGACGAACGGGGGCGTCGATCCAGTTGCGCTCGAAGAAGCGGTCCGCAATCTTCGCCATCTCCGGTGAAAAGCCACTATATGCGTCCAGCACAATGCGCTTGGCCTCCGGCCAAGAAAACGCGGGTTCATCGAATTTGGTGAGCGGTGCATTCCTGTCCCAATGAGAAAGTTTTTCAAGCCCCAGCCATTTTGCTTTGAGGGCGTAATAGCGGTGCGAGATTACAGGGAAATGTGCTTCTACAGCCTCGACCAAGGCATTGACAACTTCTGGCTCGATCCGGTTCGCGAGATGGCGTGAATCGGGGGGATTCTGGAACCCGTGCCAGCGATCGGAAATCTCCTTGTCCTTCGCAAGGGTATTGGTGATCAGCGTGAAAAGACGACCATTCTCCGAAAGTATCTTGCCGATCTCCTTGGCAGCTTCAGCTCGCTTCGCCCTAACGGTGCTCTGCAAACAATTCAGCGCCGGTTCTATCGAAAGGCTTTCGCCGCCGATATCAAAGCGCAAAGATGCCATGGTCTCATCGAAGAGACGATTCCATGCCATCCGGCCGGAGGACGCTTTCTCGTGGAATAGCTGTTCGATCCGATCTTCAAGCTGGTAGGGTTTGTCCTTCTGCAGGTCGCGGATCCAAGATTGGTAATTTGCAAGCCTGGGTGACTTTTTCATCGCCGCTTCGATGGCCGACTGATCCAATCGGTTCAACTCGAGCGTGAAAAAAAGCAGATGACTGCTGGCCGAGGTGATCCGCTCCTGAACGTCCCCATAGAATTTTGCGTTCTTTTGGTTTGACGTATCGCTCGAATAAACAAGGCCCGCATAGGACATCATGCGGCCCATAACTTCTTCGAGCCGCTCATAAGACTCGATTGCCTCTCCCAGACTGTCAGCGCTGTCTTTGGCCAAGGTCTCCAATTGGCCGCTATAGCGTTTTTGGAATGCTTCGGAGTCACCCGCAATTCGATTGAAATCGCTTCGAAAATCGTCTCCGTCCATTGCGGAATAAAGATCGGTGAGATTCCATTCCGGCAGGTCGCCGTAGCCTTCTGCCGCGGACGCCGTCTCTGCCGTTTGCTCGAAAAATTGCAAGATCGTGATCCCTAGTGACAATGGAAGAAAGATTAAAAAGCCATCGATTCCGGTCGGCCGCCTTTAACCATGCGATTTAAGCGCATCTTTATGGTGTGATGATAGGGTTTGTCCATAATCGAGACAAGACGCTACCGATTGGTAACGAAAACAATCCGGACAGTCTGCAACCAAAAAGTATGTAATGACCCATACCATTCTCATTGTTGACGACGAACCAGTTCAACTCCGCCTGCTGGAAACTGCACTGGATCGCATGGGCCATTCGGTTGTTAAAGCCGAAAACGGCACCGCAGCCTTGAAAATCCTGCGCGACGAAAACAGGCAAGTGCATGCTGTAGTACTCGACCTTGTAATGCCAGAAACCGACGGCATGGGCGTTCTTGAGGCACTCCGCGAAGAAGGCAAGGAAGTGCCCGTCATCGTTCAGACGGCCAATGGGGGCATCGATACGGTCGTCGCTGCAATGCGATGTGGAGCATTCGATTTCGTGGTCAAACCCGCTTCCCCTCAAAAGCTTGAATCAGCGATAGCAAATGCCCTCCGATTCGCTCAGCATGCGACGAAAAAACAGCGAAACGGGCCAAAAGAGGCAATTAGCAGAGGCCTGAAAGATATTGTCACTCAAAGCGCAGCCATGCGTCCGGTCTTGAAAATGGCGGAGAAAGCCGCCGCTTCATCGATACCGGTCCTGATCGAAGGCGAATCCGGCGTTGGCAAGGAGATGATAGCAAAGGCCATCCACGGCATGAGCGATCGGGCGGCCAAGCCCTTCATCACTGTAAACTGCGGCGCGTTACCTGAAAACTTGGTGGAGAGCATTCTTTTCGGGCACGAAAAGGGAGCATTTACCGGCGCAGTCGAAAAACACCGCGGTAAATTCGAGGAAGCAGATGGCAGCACGCTGTTTCTGGATGAAATCGGCGAGTTGCCGAGCGATCTGCAGGTCAAACTGCTGCGGGCGATCCAGGAAAAGGAAGTCGATCCGATTGGCGCGCGGCGACCGGTCAAGATCGATATCCGCCTGATCAGCGCAACCAATCGCCGTTTGGACGAAGAGGTCCGCAAGCAGCGCTTCCGGGAAGATCTTTTTTACAGACTGAGCGTCCTGCCGCTTTCCTTGCCGCCACTGCGCGAGCGGAAGGAAGATGTTCTGCCGCTCTCGTTCCATTTCGCCAAGAAGGTTGCCCGGCAGGAAAAGCGAAACGATATCTGCGCAATTCGCCCGGAAGTTCTCGATATGCTCGGGGCATATCATTGGCCCGGCAATGTGCGCGAACTGGAGAATGCGATTTTCAGGGCTGTCGTGCTTTGTGAAGGGGATGAACTGACAATCGAGGACTTCCCTCAGATTGCATCGCAGATGCCGAATTTCGAACTGCCTCAGGCTGCCTCGACCGGCGATCCAAGAGACACCTTCGCCGGATCGACACAAACCGTCGAAAGCATTTCGATAACCACCCCTGAACCAGGCGACCCGATCACCAGGATGGACGGGGATACACGGGGACTCACGACTTCGCAAGCAAGTTCAGGCACGCGCAATACCGTGCCCTCGACCAGCGGATACGGGCTTTTGAACATGATCTCTTCGAAAGGGGAGGTTCGGGAACTGTCGAGCCTGGAAGAAGAAGCGATCCGTTTCGCCATTCAGGTCTATAACGGCAGAATGTCGGA
>JAHEHW010000351.1 GCA_024639745.1 Salaquimonas sp.
GGCTTCGCCGGAAACCAGCAACATGATCACACCGGAAAGTAACAGCAAAAACGCCACAGCACGACCACGCGCCCGGAACCGCGAAGGCCCCGGTCGGGCTAGCGCCAAACCTTTCGTTTTCCAGACCAAGTCTGACATGTCTTTAACCACCTGATCGCAAACGCTTGCGCCGCCTGCCCCCAATCTGCACGATTCGATCCGTCAATACGAATTCAAACTGTCGAAGATACGTCATCGAATCACTGATGATCCGTTTGGGGCACGAAGAATTGGTAAACAATTCTTCGCTTATCGCCAAGAACGTCACGAATGACCGAAATATAGCCTAACCTGTTCGCCCGTCTGAATATCGGAAAGTCTAGATTCCCATTTTTTCTTGTCAGTCGAAGATAATGGGCTTATGTCAGAAAAGGTGTATTAAATGTCCGCACAAGGGGACATCAGGGTAACCCGCGCGACATTCGGGTTCTGGATTTGCAGAGACTGTCCATTTCCAACGAGGCCTGAGTTCAAAAGTTGCCCGATGTGGCGCCGGCGTAAAGCAGCTGGAATTTGACGATAAACCGTCAGCGTCTTTGTTTCCCGGCGGATATGCACCGAAGAGAATTTCGTGTCCAAATCCGGAACGAGCCGGATTGCACCGATTTAGCGTTCGATATCTGCAAAGAGGACAATCGAACGCGCCTTAACCAGCCGGTGATTACCGGCTCAAATCGAAGCAGGTAACGGCGAGCCGACCATGATGTCGCAAACGTTCAGGCGAGAAAATCCGGCACCCCCCAGGGGTCGATTCGGATTGCCTAGCGCCGAATGCAGACAATTAAGCGGCCGCCTGCCCTCATATGCGAGCGCCTGCAGATCACGCCGATCACCCAAACATTCCGGATTGCCCGAACTAATCGTCTCGGGCGCAAGACCAATGTCTTCTAGGAAAATTAGAGCGGTTTGTTCTGTCAGCTCCGCGCTCGCGGAGTTCTATAATAATGCCAGAAAACAAGATGCTGATCGACGCGTCGCATCCCGAAGAAACCCGGGTTGTCGTCGTTCGTGGAAACAGAATAGAGGAATTTGATTTCGAGGCGCAGGAGCGCCGCCAACTACGCGGGAACATTTATCTGGCCAAAGTGACGAGGGTCGAGCCTTCCCTGCAGGCCGCTTTCATCGATTATGGCGGCAATCGCCACGGGTTCCTAGCGTTCTCCGAGATCCATCCCGATTACTATCAAATCCCGGCGGCCGATCGGCAGGCGCTTCTGGATGAGGAAGCGGAGGCTGCAGCGCGCGAATCCGAGGAAGAAGCCGCACTCGACGAGAATTCCGAAGAGGACGAAAATGGCGAAAGCTCCGCAGCCGATGCGCCTGACGAAGATGAGGCGAGAGCGAAAAAGCCTCGCCGCAGGTCGCGGCGCAACCGCTCAAGACACCGTGCCGGTTCAAAGAATGGCGATGGGGATGACAACGGAGACGAGTCCCAGTCCGAAGATTCCGAAGCTGCAGACAGCCGGGAAGACACCGGCGACGCCGATGATAACGACGATTCGGATGGAAGCGAAGAAGCCGATAAGACTATCGCCGCTGCCATAGAGATGGACAGCATATCCGAGCCGGCTCCTGACGACGAAAGCAACAAGGAGCCTGAATCGGGCACCGACACCGAAACCGCGCCTCAGAGCGACGGTGAGACGGAAATCAAGCCGAAACGCAAGCCACGCAAGGCGGCCACCGGCCGCAAAAAGCCCGCCAATCGCAAATCCAAGGCATCGAAAGACGAACGCCCGGATAACTCAGAGGATTCGGAACAGGATGCCGTAGCGACTGAAGCGAAGAAAGACGAAGCAGACAAGGCCGATTCACTGTCTGACGAAATCGACGGAAGCGAAGCAGAAGGCACGGAAGCCGGAGGCGAGGAAAAAGAGGAAGCGCTCGCCAAGAAATCCGCCAGCCGGAAACGGGGTGCATGGCCCAAGAAGCGGTCAGCCAAGAAGGAAGCTGACGAAACGCCAAACGACAAGAATGGCGATGAGGACGATAATGGCGACGACAGTTCCGAGCCGAATGGCAGAGTCGAATCCATCGGCCAGGAGGACGCCCTCGAAGAAGTTCCGGTAAAGCGCCCTCGCCGGCAATATAAAATTCAGGAAGTGGTGCGCCGCAGACAGATCATGCTGGTGCAGGTGGTAAAGGAAGAGCGCGGCAACAAGGGCGCTGCGCTTACGACCTATCTGTCACTTGCCGGCCGGTATTCCGTTCTGATGCCGAATACCGCCCGCGGAGGCGGGATCTCACGCAAGATCACGAATCCATCCGATCGGAAGCGCTTGAAGGAAGTTGCTGCTTCGCTTGAAGTTCCGCAGGGAATGGGCGTCATTCTGAGAACCGCCGGGGCGTCACGCACCGAAGACGAGATCAAGCGCGATTTCGAATATCTCATGCGACTATGGGAGAACGTGCGCAGCCTGACGCTCGAATCCACCGCTCCGTGCCTCGTTTACGAAGAGGGCAGCCTCATCAAACGATCGATCCGCGATCTCTACAATCGGGATATCGGGGAGATAATCGTTGCCGGCGAAGACGGTTACAGGGAGGCAAGGGGTTTCGTCGAAATGCTGATGCCGCACCAGACGAAGAACGTCAAACTGTACAAAGGCGAGCAGCCGCTTCTATCGAAATACAATATCGAGGTGCAGCTGGACAAAATGCTGTCGCCACAGGTGACGCTGAAATCCGGTGGTTACCTGGTAATCAACCAGACGGAAGCACTGGTGGCGATCGACGTCAACTCCGGTCGGGCGACCCGGGAACATTCCATCGAGGCGACCGCCCTGCAGACCAATCTGGAAGCCGCCGAAGAGATATCAAGACAGTTGCGGTTGCGAGATCTCGCCGGGCTTATCGTCATCGACTTCATCG
>JAHEHW010000352.1 GCA_024639745.1 Salaquimonas sp.
AACGGGCGCACCGCCCTATGGCGATCTGGCAAACATGTTGCGCTCCACCAAGCCCGACCTGCTCGACATCATAACCCCATCCGAAACTCATCTCGATTTCATCCGGATTGCCTTAAGCGAACGCGTTCCCCGCATCATTTGCCAAAAACCATTCTGCCGTAATCTTGAAGAAGCGCGAGAGGCCGTCCGGCTATGCGACGAGGCCGGTATCGATATTGCCATTCACGAGAACTTTCGCTTCCAGCCTTGGTACCGGGCCATGAAACGGGCAATCAAGGAGGGCGCGATCGGAAATCTGCAACAGATCACCTTCCGGCTTCGCACTGGCGACGGCCAGGGCCCGCGAGCCTATCTTGACCGTCAGCCTTATTTTCAGGAAATGCCGCGCTTTCTCGTACATGAAACCGCAGTGCACTGGATCGATACCTTTTGCTTTCTGATGGGAACGCCGGATTGGGTCATGGTCGATCTGCGCCGGTTAAACCCAGTGATTGCGGGAGAAGATGCCGCGTATATTCTGCTTGGTTATACGGATGGCCGTCGCGCTCTTTTTGACGGTAATCGACTGCTCGATCACGCTGCTGAAAACCACCGGAAAACCTTCGGCGAATGCCTGGTCGAAGGTATCGATGGAACGCTCGAACTGACCGGGGATGGGGCCGTATCGCTGAGAAGATTCGGAGAACAGGATAAAGCGATTATCCTTGAAGCCAATGAATGGCCAGGGTTTGGCGGGGATTGCGTTCACGCGCTTCAATCCCATGTGGCGGCAGCGCTTCAGGGCAAGGGACAAATCGAAAACCCGGCTCGAGACTATCTTCGAATTCTGGAGATCGTCGAGGCGGTCTACCGCTCCGCCGAATCCGGCGAAAGGATCGAAGTCAGTGATGGCTGACGCACAAAGACTATTTTCTGATGGAAAACAACGCGCGCTATCGAGCAAAGATGAAGCGATCCGTGCCATTAAACAGATGATCGTTAGGAACGAACTGGCCGCCGGCTCGAACCATCTCGAAAGCGAACTCGCCGAGCGGCTGGACATGTCACGCACGCCGGTCCGCGAAGCGTTACTGGTCCTGGAGGGAAAGGGACTGCTCGAGGTACAGCCGCGAAGGGGCGTGCGCATCCTGCCCCTTGCCGCGGAGGACATGAGCGAGATCTACCAGATACTCACAGAGCTCGAGGGCCTCGCCGCCGAACTGGCAGCAAGCCGAAATCACGATCCGCAAGAATTCGCGCCAGCAAGATTGGCAATCCGTGAAATGGACGAAGCACTCGCGAAAGACGATCGCGAGACCTGGGCAGAGGCGGATGCCCGCTTTCACGGCGAATTGATCCGACTGAGCGGCAATGGCCGCATCGCGCATGTCGTCGGGATGTTCAATTCCCAGGTCGCCCGGGCCCGGCTGCTAACCCTTCACATGCGACCAAGTCCGATCAAATCAAACGAGGATCACCGGCTTGTCCTATCCGCAATCGAAAGCGGCGACCCCAGGGCGGCGCGAAGGCTCCATTCCAGGCATAGGGTCGCTGCCGGCAGGTTGATCATCGACATCCTGAAGAAGCACCGGCTTCATCTTGTTTGAACCGGTCAAGCAAGGTCATCCCAGCTAAAGTTCGTGACAAACGGCTACCTGGTAGGAACATTCACGCGCGCAGCGCAAGCGGAACTGAGTTCACCGCTCTCAATCAAAGGTCTCGGCGATAATGCCGAGCGCCGTTCTACAGCTTGAAACGCACCCCGAAATAAGCGGTTCGGACCATACCCTTCCGACCTGTGCAGGGGCGCTGAGTTCGTCGCAGGTGACAAAAAAGCTTTCTCGCACCCATGTCCTGCCGGGAATGTATGCCCTGCATATCGGCCTTGGGCATTTGGGAGAGCAAACTGGCGTTTCATAGATACCTGGGAAGCACGTGAAACCCGCTTTCAATTAGGAAGTAGAAAAATCTTATAGGTCGTCACGTTTTAGTGAAATATCGTTTGTTTCGGTTCATTGCGAATGATGGGACAATGATATTTGGTCGCCTTTTTACTGAGACCACTGGGAGGAACCTCGATGCGAACCGTTTTGTTTGGATTCCTGTTTTTTGTCTTTGCTTCATTTTCCGCGATCGCGGTTGAAATGGGCGATGACGGATTGCACAAGCCAGACTGGTTTTCATTGACTTTCAAGGATGTTCGCGAAGACCTTGAAGCTGCCCAGGAGCAGGGCAAGCGCTTGGCGCTCATTTTCGAGCAACGTGGCTGCATCTATTGCAAGGAAATTCATGAGAACGTGCTCACCGACCCCGAGGTGCGTGCATATCTCGAAGAAAACTTCATGATCGTGCAATACAATCTTTATGGCAGTGAAGAAGTAACCGACCTAAACGGCGAGACACTGGAAGAGCGACAGGCTGCCGCAAAATGGGGTGTGAGGTTTACGCCGACCGTTGTCTTTCTGGCGGAAACGGCCCCGGAGAACAGCACCGTGGATGAAGTGGAGGTTGCTCGGATACCTGGCGCTTTCCGGAAAGGTACTTTCCTGGACATGTTCACCTGGGTGCGGGAAAAGGGTTACGAGACCGACGAAGGGTTTCAGGCCTACCATTCAAGGCGGATTCGCGAACGTGAAGCAGCTGGGATCGAAAACACCGATTAGAGAAATCCCAAGCCCAGTATATTGATCGGATAAACAGTCGTCCGCTTGTCATCTTTAAGTGCAAGAATTCGGTGGAGAAGCTCTGATCAGAGCTTTTCCGCCAAAGTTAAACCCCAGATTGAGTTGAGCCTTAAAATGTAGGCAAAGGCTATTCACATTGTTTTAAGGAGGAGAAGCATGTCCAGAAACGCGGCCAAATCAACTGAATGTCGCGAGCAGTCAAACGAACCTGCTCGGCAGCATGACATGCTTTCGGTG
>JAHEHW010000353.1 GCA_024639745.1 Salaquimonas sp.
AGAACTACCGCTAATTGCCAATGCCGTAGTATTTTCCGCACGAAAAGGGCGGTTCGGACATCATTCTCGATAATGACAATACCGAGTTGAGCTCGTTTTCGGGTATATTGCAGCGCGTGGAGCGTCTAAACGATTTCATCGTGATCGATACGCCGAGTCACGAAAGTTATCTGAAGCGCCTGGCCCATTTCATGGCGGACACGCTGATGACGCCTTTGAACGATTCTTATGTCGATTGCGACGTGCTCGGCCGTATCGATTCGATGACCGGCGACGTGCTCGAAGTGTCACAATATGCAGGAATGGTCCGAGAGGCCCGGCGCCACCGCCGTTCGGTTGACAATGGCCTGCTTGACTGGGTTGTCATCCGCAGCCGCCTCTCGCAACTCGGGTCGCTCAATTCAGTGCGGATGCTGGACAGTCCCTTAATAGCCTTTCGATGAATCTCGGTTGCTGTCTCGCCGAAGGCATCTCGGCGCGGACCATTTTTCGCGAACTCTTTCCACTTGGACTCGCGGCGCTTGATGATCAGAAACATTTTTTTCCCGATCTTGTTCCGACTCTGTCTCATATGGTGGCGAGAATGGAAATGCGGGCGTTGATCGCAATGCTCAAATTGCCGATTGACAAGAACGGACGGCGCAGGGCCGAAGCCAGAATGCAGTGGATGCGCCCTGATCGGGCAAACATCGGTGACTTGAAGATTTTCGTCGATTGAAACAAATTTGTTTCGCGCGCCGATCTCCCATCTTGCATCGGCGGCGGTTGTTTCCAAATATTGATTCATGACGAATGGCAAGCTGAAGCCGACTGGAAATACCAATTCCCTGCAGGAAACGTCTTCTGCTGGAGAGATTGCTGCGTTTCTGAAGAAGGCTCGCAAGAGCGATCCTACCAGTAACGGAAGACTCATTTTCGCCCTGGATGCGACGATGAGCCGTCAGCCGACTTGGGATCGCGCAATGCAGCTGCAAGCATCGATGTTTGACGCGGTCGGCAAGACTGGGGGGCTTTCGGTTCAACTGGTCTATTTTCGCGGGTTTGGTGAATGCCGGGCGTCAAAATGGGTGGTCAATGCCGCGGCGCTGCGCGATCTGATGACCGGAATTGTTTGTCGGGGTGGCCAGACGCAGATCGGCAAGGTGCTCAGCCATGCCGCAAAGGAGAACGCCAGGCAGCGTGTGAATGCGATGGTTTTCATCGGCGATGCGATGGAGGAGAATATCGATAAGCTATGCGCAAAGGCTGGAGAACTGGGCATCAAGGGGGCGCGCTGCTTTTTTTTCCAGGAAGGAGGCGATCCGCTGACTGAACGGGCATTCCGGGAAATGGCGCGCCTGACCTCTGGCGCCTACTTCAAATTGGGGCCGGATTCTGCCCGCCAATTATCGGAGTTGTTGGGTGCTATTGCAGTTTACTCAAAGGGTGGCCTGAAAGCTCTCGAGAGCTCAAAGGCAGCCGGTGCTCGCAAATTGCTGGCGCAGCTGAAATAGGGCACCCGGATTGTTCTTGTTCAGTTGGCGCCAGTCTGTGAGAAATTTGGAGTGCGATTGAGCCGATGACGGCACCTTTCTATTTCTTGCTCCTGACGCTGCTCGGTTTCGGACTCGTTTACGTCTTTGTAAAGTCGCCACCGGCGCAGATTGCACGCCTGATGCGCATTGGACTCCCGATAGGTCTTATCGTGGTGGGTGGCTTGCTCACATTAATTGGAAGAGGCGGCATCGGCATACCTCTCGCCGGCATCGGTCTTGCTTGGTTTCAACGGGTGCGCAGCGCGGGTATGCTTAGCGGCAGCGGAGGCAAACGAGCCTCGACGGTCCGGTCTGCCGCATTTGAAATGCAGCTCGATCATGACACCGGTGAAATGGATGGCAGGGTTCTGACCGGCGCTGCCGAGGGGCGCATACTTTCCGAACTCTCTCAGTCGGAACTGATATCGATTTATGCAGATATACGGTCCGATGAGGAAAGCGTCGCGCTACTTGAAGCTTATCTTGACCGCCGATTTCCCGACTGGCGTGAGGACACGCAGGCGAACGCCGGCACGGGGGAGGGAGGCTCGGCGACTTCTGGCCCCATGACAAAGGAGGAGGCCTACCAGGTGCTTGGTCTTGAACCAGGGGCTTCGCCTGAAGAAATCCGTCTTGCTTGGCGCAACCTTATGAAAGTGTTGCATCCCGACAGTGGCGGGTCTGCTTTCCTCGCGGCCAAGATCAACGCCGCCAAGGATATTCTTCTCAACTGACATTTCCGCTCCCTTACACAAAACTAAACGGGGCTGGAGAATTTTGCGAGGTGAATATGCCACCCCGCACTCGGCCTGATCGCGCTAGTTGCGCAGAGCCAGGCAGGCAAAATCCTTTTTCTTGAGAACCGCACAGGCATCCCATGCGGCAGTCTTCGAAGAAAAGCCGGCAAAACGCGCACGGTGCAGAATAGCACCATTGCTTTCTACCGTTTCGGTATAGTCGCTAACTGCTTGAAGTAGGCTTGGCGCTTTCTTCCGGGCGATTGCCAGCCGGTCGAGAGCTGATTCCCTGCTTGGCATGGCGCCAATCTGTATCTGCCAACCGGCAGAGGCGGATGTGACGCTGGACGCAGTCTGCGCCTGTGCTTCGCTTGAACGCTTGATCGAAGACGTCTTGATGAGATCTGTAGGCGGCGTTGGCGCGGATACGTTTGCTGTCGAAGTGCTCTCAGCAACATAAGCATTGGCGGTAACCGCAGGTTTTGCCGTGTCGATTGTCGGTCGTCTGGAGGGAACCGGCGCATTGCTTTTGTTCTTGAACAGGCTGGCAAACAGACTTTGGCCACCAGGCTTCCGGACAACCGTCAAATCGGCGCCACGGGATGCCTTTGAAATGTTCTCTTTGATAATCTTGACCATCTGGGCATTG
>JAHEHW010000354.1 GCA_024639745.1 Salaquimonas sp.
GCTCGTAAACACGATAGGTCTCCTGGCGGATAATCGTGCCAACACCAAACACCTCGTAAACCGTAATCGTTGCTGCTAACGGCGTCGCTTTCAGTGTTAATACCATTTCACCGGCTAGTGTCGGGAAAACATTCTGCAAAGCCCGCGGCAGCCAGATGCGGTGCAGCATCGTGAATCTGCCCATTCCCATGGCACGTGCGGCTTCAAGTTCACCCTTGGGAACGCCGGAAAACGCGCCGCGCATAACTTCTCCGGAATACCCCGCCACGCTGATCGTGAACGCGAAAGCCGCGTAAGGAAATGCCTGACGCAGAATAGGCCAGATCGCACTGTTTCGTATTTCCGGAATGAGCGGAAAAATCGATCCAAGACCATAGTAGATCAACCAGAGCTGGATTAGGAGCGGCGTTCCGCGGATGACGGTACAAAATGCGCGGGCAATTGCGCCTAACCATTTCGGCCCTGTCACTTGTACCAGTCCGATGGGAACAGCCAGCAACATTCCGAAAAAGATCGAAATTAGCAACAGCTCTATGGTGATCCACAATCCTTCAAGAAGGCGCGGCGCATATTCGGGAAGCCAGCTCCAGTTCATCCCTGCCCCCTATGCCGTCGCATGGCCGCGCCGGTAACGCGCTTCCAGCCAGCGGAAAATGACATTCGAAACAAGCGTGAGGCAAAGATAGAGAGCCGCAGCTGCAAGGTAAAAGGTCAAATAGCTGCGCGTGCTTCCCGCCGCCGATTTCGTTGCCGAAGCAAGTTCGAAAAAACCGACGACTGCAAGAAGCGCCGTATCCTTTGTGACGATCAGCCATAGATTGGCCAAACCCGGAAGAGCAAAGGGTATCATGGCGGGTATCATCACCCTGACAAGCATTTTCGTGCGCGACATGCCATAAGCAAACGCCGCTTCCACCTGCCCCTTTGCAACAGCCTGCATGGCAGCGCGAATAACTTCGGTTGAATATGCGCCCTGAACGAAACCTAGAACCACGATACCGGCAATAAGGCCGCTGATGTCGAGCGGCTGATAGCCTAGGCCTTCAAGCGATGCGTTGAGCGCGGCCGTACCTGCGTAGTAAAGCAGGAGGATCAGAACCAGTTCAGGGATAGCACGAATGAGTGTGGTGTATATTTCCAGCGTCCAGCGCAGAACAGGACCACCATGAATCTTGCCAAGAGCTCCAAAAAAACCAATCAGAAGCCCCAGAGCATAAGCGCCCAGCGCAATTTGCACCGTGCTCAGAAGACCCTGCAGCAGTGTAAGTCCGCGACCGGGCGGGCTCAACGCCAGAAGCTGCAGGCTTTCCCACATGAGGTCCATCTCCCAAACGTAAAACCGGCCGGGAATTCTCCCGGCCGATGATGGTCAGATCAGGGGATTAGCCACCGAAAATGTCGAAATCGAAATATTTCTTGGCAATCTCGTCATAGGTACCATCCTCGCGTACCTGTTTGATCGCCGCGTTGAATTTCGCTTTCAACTCGTCATCGCCCTTGCGCAAACCGACTCCAACGCCTTCACCGAAGACTTCTTCGTCATTTAGCGTTCCAACGATTTCACAACATGCACCGGCCTCACTTGAAAGGAAGTCGGAGAATGCAAGTGAATCGCCGACCACTGCATCGATACGCCCGGCGACAAGATCCGCATTATGCTCGTCGAATGCCTGGTATGTTTTGATCTCGGCGGCGGAATCCGCATAATATTTGTCAGCATAGTTGGCGTGGGTGGTTGAGACCTGAACACCGACGATCTTGCCGGCAACGCTCTCAGCGGAACCATCGATTTCCGAACCTTTGGGCGCAACGATAGCGGCTGGGGTATTGTAATACTTGTTGGAAAAATCGATCGTTTCCATGCGCTCCGGCGTGATCGACATGGATGCAAAAATCGCATCGATCTTCTTGGAAGTTAGTGCCGGGATGATCCCGTCCCAGGCAATCGGAGTCCATACGCATTCTTCACCCATGGCCTCGCAAATCGCATTACCGAGTTCGATTTCGAAACCGGTACGATTACCCGATGCATCCTGATCGGCAAACGGCGGGTAAGGTGCCGAGTCGAGACCAAGCTTGATCTCGGCTGATGCCTGGCCGGCGCCGGCAACGAGTGCAGCGGCCAGAACGGTTCTAAGTATTGCTTTCATGTTTTTCTCCTTTTTTTGGGCATTGGAAATCGAGTTGACACCACACCTCAATGGATCGAACTGACGAACGCACGGCATCGCTCGCTCTTCGGTTCGTAGAACAGTTGCTGAGGCGGACCCTCTTCTTCAACCCGCCCCTGATGCAAATAGATGACGTGACTCGATACATCCCGCGCGAATTTCATTTCGTGCGTTACCAGCACCATGGTGCGGCCCTCTTCGGCAAGATCGCGAATGACCTTGAGCACTTCACCAACCAGTTCGGGATCAAGCGCGGAAGTCGGCTCATCGAAAAGCATCACTTCGGGATTGATCGCCAGCGCCCTGGCAATTGCAGCGCGCTGCTGTTGGCCGCCAGAAAGAAAACCCGGATATTGATCACGTTTTTCCCATAGTCCGACCTTGTTGAGCAAATCCTCTGCACGGCCGATTGCTTCGGCTTTCGGCACACCAAGCACGTGAACAGGGGCCTCGATGACATTCTGCAGCACAGTCATGTGCTGCCAGAGATTGAAGCTCTGAAACACCATGCCCAGCTTGGTCCTGAGCCGCTGCACCTGGCGCATATCCGCAGGAATGAGCGTGCTGTCTTTTCCCTGCTTGAACTTGATTGCTTCACCGCAGACGAAAATCTCACCTTTTGAAGGCAATTCAAGCAAATTAATGCAACGCAGGAAGGTGCTTTTGCCGGAACCGGACGCACCGATGATCGAGATAACGTCACCCTTTCGGGCTTCCATCGAG
>JAHEHW010000355.1 GCA_024639745.1 Salaquimonas sp.
TAGGCCCTCAGCATCTTGCCACCCTGCATCGAAACGGGATCATCCGGCACTGGGTGCCAGTCATTCGGTTCCATTGATTTCGCGTGCGAAGAAGAAAGCATGGCATCTTCCGGGCCGCTTTGCTGGAATGTCGCTCGCAACTCAATGATCCGCTGGATGAGCATTGAGAACAACCGCTCATAGCCCTCCTCACCTAATACAGGCAGGAGTTCCGCGCGAGAGGGGATGTCGCGAGCGTCCAGAAGCTCCTTGAAAATGGCGGCATCGCAGGATTTCGGGGCATGTTCTGACCCGGCAGCCGCCATATCGGTACCAGCTCATACGAAATATTACTGATGTTCGCTACTTGCATAGAGCACCTCTTTTCGCGTCTTGAGGTTCCTCTAGAAGTTCTCAATGCCGCATCAGTTCTCGCCGAAAACACCGTGGGCAACGGGGCGCAGTAATAAAATCGGTATAAAATACGTACTCTTGCTACGTAGAAACTACGCAGTTGCGCTCAGATATCGCGGATGGCTCTTGGCCTATTCATCATCGCGCCAGCGTTCATCCCTGTGTGTGCCGTCGCAGAATGGCTTATTCTTGGACAAACCACAGCGGCAAAGGACATATTTGGACTGGCTGGCCCCTTCCGCCCATTCGACATCGTCGATCGCAATATTCCGGACCCAGTAAGGGCCATTCTTCTCGACGCGGATTTCCGTCTTGTCTCCGACCTCATGGCGGAGATTCTTGCCGTCAGGACTCCAGGACAACGCCCCCGAGGGACAGGCGGACATGACGGTGCCAATCGAGATTTCATCACCGTTCGCAGGGCGAATCCACGGCCTTTCATTGGAATCGAAAACTTCCTGGTTCAGCCGTGCGCATTCCGCGGCATGCGAACAAACCAGCGGGTTGAAAGCGACGGTGATGCCATAGCCTTCATAGGTATGCATCCGGCCCTTACGGTTTTCGCGCTGATTGGCCGAAGAAAACCCGGCCTCTTTGTGCGAGCCGTCGCAAAAGGGCTTGTTTTTCGAATGGCCGCACCGGCACAGCGCCATGACCAACCGGGTCTCGATAGCGTTACCGCCCGGGTCGTAGAATTTTTCGAGTTGCTTAACGACGAGTGGCCCGTTCTCGCGTTGCGCGATTTCCACCGTGTTCTCGATACCGGCGGGTTTCTCCGCCTCGGCAAGCGCATTATGGCCGCCATCGCAGAGCGGACGGTTGGAGGTTTGTTTGCATGCGCAAAACCAGACCGTCTCATTTTTTTCGGCCTTGTGTTCTACGGGTTCGAACTCGCCGCCGGCATGGGATCCGTCGCAGAAGGGCTGATTGGACGACCGACCGCAAGCGCACCACCAGTAACTTTTACCGGCCTCGACCTTAATTCCGATTGGCTCGGTATCTGCCACCTCACCCTTTTTCATCGCTTTTTCTCTCCATAAGACAGCAAGCTCGGATAGAATTGGTCTCGGTCACGATTCACCAACCTTCCCGCGTTACGACGCGAGGCCTCCGTCCGACAAGGTATTGCAGCAAGTAAGAAGGGCAATATTAGCTCAGATATTTCGCCACCAGTCCGAGATGATTGCAAATAATCCGTTTGCCGAACTGAGACTGATCAGTACCTGTCCCCCGGTCAGCGCGAATTTTCCCATCTGGGGCGTCAAGGCGCTAAGAGAAAACAACATCAGCAGGAAAATACTCGCTCCGCGCAGCAAATCGAGAAATATTGTCTGTCTGTTCAACGGGTTCGCCGATTTCCGGACCTTGTTCAGAATAATTGCGAATATGGCGAGACCGATGGCAAAGTAGAAGCTTGCCACATGCATGACGTTCGAGTTGATCTAAAAAAGTTCCGTCTGCACCGAGCCTTCAGGCCAGCAACGACATCTTTGCCAGAACTGCCGTCGTTAAACCCCCTCTAATACGCAGCCTGGACATCCGTCTGGGTCGACACATCATACCCTATCAGAGTCGCGACCGTTCTTACTGCCGCAACTGCGAATATCGCGCCGCACGTCACGAGTTTAGCCGTTCGGAAAATCCTCAAGAAAACGTCCGCTTCAGATGAATGATTCGTATTTCGCGACGCCATAACTAGTAAGTCCATTACCATAGGTCAATATTGGAACACTAACTGTTCAGTATTAACGTGGCATGAAACGAAACGATGTCCAGTAATTTTCACGCCGCTTCTGCGCCACCGGCTTCGGTTATCAGGAACGCTTCACCACAGGCTTTTGCAAGGGCTCGGACCCGCAGAATGTAACTCTGGCGTTCGGTAACAGAAATCACACCGCGGGCATCGAGCAGGTTGAAGACATGAGATGCCTTGATCGCCTGATCGTAAGCGGGATGAGCCATGACGATCTGTCGGCCGGTGGCGGGATCCGTGGGGTCCTGCTCCAGTATGCGCTGGCATTCAGCTTCAGCATCCTCGAAATGCCTGAACAGCGTTTCGGTATTGGCAATATCGAAATTCCAGCGGGAATATTCGCGCTCGGTCTGCTGGAAAACATCCCCGTAGGAAACCCGCTCCTCACCGTCGCGGCCGTTAAAGTTGAGGTCGTAGACGTTGTCCACGTCCTGAACATACATTGCGAGCCGCTCGAGACCGTAAGTCAGTTCGCCGGCAACCGGAGCGCATTCGAAGCCGCAAACCTGCTGAAAATAGGTGAATTGTGAGACTTCCATGCCATCGCACCAGACCTCCCATCCAAGCCCCCAAGCGCCCAATGTCGGGCTCTCCCAATCATCCTCTACAAAACGAATATCATGCAGTTTTTCATCAATGCCGATTGCTTTCAGAGAGCCGAGGTAAAGATCCTGCAGATCGGGCGGCGAGGGCTTCAGCAATACCTGGTACTGATAATAGTGCTGAAGGCGGTTAGGGTTTT
>JAHEHW010000356.1 GCA_024639745.1 Salaquimonas sp.
ACGCCGTTTGCGAACCGCGAACAGCTTTTGGCCGTCGCAGAGTGCTATCGCAAAATGGTTTAAGCGCTCAACATAAAGACCGGGAATGTTGTCATTCTCCCAACGGTATCGATCGGCGTGGCGACCAAAGGAGGCGGCGTCGAAAATATCGACGATATCTTCAAGGCTGCCGACCGGAAGCTCTATACCGTCAAAAACAATGGCCGTAACCGGGTCGCGGCCTGAAGGTTATTTTGCCAGTCAACAAATCTCGTGACCCGTGTGACACCGACGCTGCAACACGACCGCATTAATTGTTGACGTAACAGCGACGGGCGGATAAGTTCCGCGGCGCTAAAGGGAGTAGATTCCATGAACAGGAACATTCTAGTGGTGAGATGCGCATGTGCGTGACGGGTTGGTAAACCCGTCGCTACGGCGGCGCATGCGTGACAGGGCCCAGACGAGGCCCTTTTTTATTGCCTGAATTTTGCGTAAGGCGTTGTTGGGCAATTCATTTTGAGCGAGGTCGGCGATCTGGATGACGCGGCCTTTAAGCAGCGGTCTTCAAGGGCCGAAAGAGACGAGAAGACGAGAACAATGAGCACAACAAAGACATTGACGGGCGCGGAAATGGTGATACAGGCGCTGGTTGATAATGGTGTCGACACGATATTCGGATACCCAGGTGGCGCCGTCCTTCCGATCTATGATGAGATATTCCAGCAGGACGAGGTCAAGCATATCCTGGTTCGTCACGAGCAGGGCGCCGGCCACGCGGCGGAAGGATATGCTCGTTCGACCGGTAAGACGGGTGTCATGTTGGTAACATCCGGTCCCGGCGCGACCAATGCGGTCACGCCCCTTCAGGACGCGCTGATGGATTCTATTCCGCTTGTTTGCATCACCGGTCAGGTTCCTACGGGGTTGATCGGTTCGGACGCGTTTCAGGAAGCGGATACCGTCGGGATCACCCGGCCATGCACCAAACATAACTGGCTCGTTTCATCGATCGAGGATCTACCGCGTATCCTGCACGAAGCCTTTTACGTGGCTCGTTCCGGGCGTCCTGGTCCGGTTCTCGTCGATATTCCCAAAGACGTTCAATTCGCAACCGGCGAATACTTCCCGCCCGACCATTTTGAATTGAAGAGCTATCGTCCCACGCTCGATGGCAATCTTGCCGATGTCGAGAGGGCGGTTGAGCTGATGATATCCGCCAGTAAGCCGATCTTTTATACCGGCGGCGGCATCATCAATTCCGGACCTGAAGCGTCGCGACTGCTCAGGGAACTGGTCGGTCTGACCGGTTTCCCGATCACCTCGACGCTGATGGGGCTTGGCGCCTATCCGGCCAGCGGTGAGAACTGGTTAGGCATGCTGGGCATGCACGGGACTTACGAAGCCAATATGGCGATGCATGATTGCGACGTTATGATTTGCCTGGGCGCACGCTTCGATGACCGAATTACCGGTCGTTTGGATGCGTTCTCTCCGCATTCGAAGAAGGTTCATGTCGATATCGATCCGTCTTCGATCAACAAGAATGTTCGCGTCGATGTTCCCATCATCGGCGATACCGGGCGCGTTCTTGAGCAGATGACCCGCCTCTGGCGCGCTTCTGAGGACAAACCGGCCCCCTCCAAGTTGCAGGGCTGGTGGGCACACATCGACCAGTGGCGCGGGCGGCAATCGCTGGCCTACAAGCCGTCGAAAGACGTCATAATGCCGCAATATGCGATCGAACGTCTTTATGCGCTTTCGCGTGATAGGGAGACTTACATCACGACCGAAGTCGGGCAGCATCAGATGTGGGCTGCGCAGTATTTCGGCTTTGACGAGCCCAATCGCTGGATGACCTCCGGCGGTCTCGGCACCATGGGGTACGGCCTTCCGGCGGCGCTCGGCGTTCAAATCGCCCATCCGGATGCGCTTGTCATCGATATCGCCGGCGATGCCTCGGTGCTGATGACCATTCAGGAAATGTCGGCGGCGGTTCAGTTCAACGCGCCGATCAAGATCTTCATCCTCAACAACCAGTATATGGGCATGGTGCGCCAATGGCAGCAGCTGCTGCATGGCAATCGTCTGTCGCATTCCTATACCGAGGCGCTTCCCGATTTCGTCAAGATGGCGGGGGCTTATGGCTGCAAGGGGATACGCTGCGATGATCCGGGCGAGCTCGATGCCGCCATCATGGAAATGTTCGAGGCAGACGGGCCGGTGATCTTCGATTGCCGTGTCGCCAATCTGGCAAACTGCTTCCCGATGATCCCATCCGGCAAAGCGCATAACGAGATGCTGCTTCCGGACGAGGCAACGGACGATGCGGTGGGTTCTGCCATCGACGAGAAAGGTAAGCAGCTCGTCTGACAGCCAGACGAACGCCATTCCCATGACCCGGCAACCTCAAAATGCGTTCGATTACGGCCTGTTATTCCTATTATCGGCGATCGTCAGGCTTGGCTCGAACCGTGATCTATCCGCCAGCCTACCCCTGGGGGGCTGCAGGGGAAAGTCTGACCATGGTCGATCGCAAACTTATTACGAGATATGGAAATTCAACATGAAAACCGGTAAAGCCCTGCCGGTCTGAAAAAACAGGAATACCGTCATGAGTCCGAAAGAAAAGGCCGCTGGCTCCGCTTATTTCATCACCCAGGAAACCGAAAAGCCCAAGACCCATGTGCTTTCCATTCTGGTGAACAACGAACCGGGGGTTCTTGCTCGCGTCATCGGCCTTTTTTCCGGTCGCGGCTACAATATCGAGAGCCTGACGGTATCGGAGACCAGTCACGAGAAGCATCTTTCGCGAATCACGATCGTATCTAGCGGCACGGGACACGTGATCGAGCAGATCAAGAAGCTGCTGGAACGCGCGGTTCCGGTTCATCG
>JAHEHW010000357.1 GCA_024639745.1 Salaquimonas sp.
AAAACGCAGCGCGGGAGCATCGTGCGGTTCGCGAAGGGGTCGGCATGTATGACATGTCGTCCTTCGGCAAGCTGATCATTGACGGCCCGACCGCCGAGCGTTTCCTCAATCGCGTCTGTGGCAATGAGATGTCGGTGCCGACAGGAAGGGTCGTCTATACCCAGATGCTGAATGAAAACGGCGGTATCGAAGCCGATGTCACTGTAACGAAGCTTTCGGAAACGCGCTATCTTATGGTGACGCCCGCCGCGACCCTTGTCAGGGATCGAAACTGGCTTGAACGTCAACGCGGGATTGCAGGGGAATGGGCGTCAGCCGTTTCAATTCTGGATATGACGGCGGGCGAGGGAGTGCTCGCCGTCATGGGGCCGAAAGCCCGCGAGGTTCTAAGAGCAGCCGCGCCTCACCATGATTGGAGCGATGAAGGCCATCCTTTCGGAACGGCACAGGAGATAGAATTGGGGATGGGGCTCGCCCGTGCGCACCGCATTTCTTATGTCGGCGAATTGGGTTTTGAGATCTACGTCCCCAGCGATATGGCGAGCCATGCTTTCGAAACGCTGATCGATACCGGTCGGGAGCATGGACTGAAATTGTGTGGAATGCACATGATGGATTCTTGCCGGATCGAAAAAGCGTTTCGGCATTATGGTCATGATATCACCGGGGAAGATCACGTTCTCGAGGCGGGACTGGGATTTGCCGTCAAAACCGGTAAGGGCGAGTTTGTCGGGCGTGACGCTGTCATGCGGAAAAGGGAGGCTGGTCTCGAACACCGTTTGGTTCAGTTCCTGCTTGAAGACCCGGAACCGCTGATCTATCACAACGAACCGATCGTACGTGACGGTGAGATCGTGTCCTACATAACGTCCGGTGCCTATGGTCATTATCTTGGTGGCGCCGTCGGACTTGGGTATGTCAGCTGCAAAGGCGAAGACGCGGATTCGATCCTGTCTTCTTCTTATGAAATCGAGATCGCGGGAGAGCGCTATGCCGCCACGGCATCGCTTGCGCCTCTTTACGATCCGAAATCGGAAAGGATGCGAGGATGAACAGTCTCGCCGACCGGCATGAGCGCTTTTCCGAATTGCATCGTTCGGGATGTTTCGTACTCCCCAATCCCTGGGACCGCGGGTCAGCCAAACTGATGGCGGCGGCGGGAGCAGAGGCGCTTGCGACCACCAGTTCGGGTTTCGCATTCACGCTTGGGCGACCCGATATGGGGCGGGTGAGCCGGGATGAGGCGCTAGCTCACGCCGAAGCGATCATCGCTGCGACGCCCTTACCGGTCAGCGGCGATTTCGAGAACGGATTTGCCGATGAACCCGATGGTGTGGTGGAGACCGTGCGATTGGCCGGGGAAATCGGTCTTTCCGGTTGTTCGGTTGAAGACACGATGATGGTGGAAGGTAATCCCGCATATCCATTCGATGCTTGTGTCGAGCGGATTTCTGCGGCTGTCGACGCGGCGCGATCGCTCGGTCGTCCATTCATGCTTTGCGCACGGGCGGATGGCGTCATGAATGGGAGTTATGACCTGCAAGAGGGTATCCGACGCATTCAGGCTTTCGAGAAGGCGGGTGCCGATTGCGTCTACATCCCTGTTCCGCCGAATCTAGATGCGCTGCGGCGTGTACTCGCTTCCGTAAGTGCGCCTGTCAATGCGCTCGCCACAGGGCCTTTGACCGACAGTAGCGTCGGCGAACTGGCAGGACTGGGTGTCCGGAGGATATCGCTTGGTGGCATGGTTGCCCGGATTACCCATGCGGCGATACGCGATTGCATGGCGGAAATCTTCACCTCCGGGACATTCAATGGCCTGAAATCGGCTGCAAAAGGCAGCGAGATCGACCTGATTTTGCAATCGGTATCAGACACGTTGTCGAAATAATTGTAAATATTATAAATAAATCAAACGTTTGCAAGGATGTGACGGGATGCACATCCTTCTGAACCGCATTGAGGCATGGTCATTGTCAGAAAGGGACTAAGACCATGAAAAAACTGATCGCCACCGCCATCGTTCTCGCCGCTACCATTTCCGGTGCAGCCACTTTCGCCACCGCCAATAATGGTAGCGATCCTGCCGTTGCGACTGCTTCAACAACCCTTTCGAAGATCGATACACACGGAATCAAGAACTGCGAACAGCAGGTATGGCCCAAGATCGACAGCATTTGCCTTTCCCATGCTGCCGTCGATGGCGGGGAAATTCGGGAAGCCCGCCTCGTGGAAATGTGAGATCAAGCCGGCTCAGTCTTCCGGCATCCAGTTCGCCTTGCGCTTTTCGACAAAGGCTTGCGTGCCTTCCACGCCCTCGGATCCCAAAACTGCGTCCACGAATAAATCGGCGGCATGTTCAACCATGCTGTCGGAATGGGCGAAGCGTGCATCTCTCAACAACTGTTTGGAAACGGCGACCGCCTCGGGCGCGCATTTCAGGGCATGATCGCAGGCCTGGGCGATGGCATGGTCCATCTCCTGGGTAACCGCGTGCACGAGCCCTATGCGATGGGCCTCTTCAGCATCGATCCTCGCGCCGGTGACTGTCAGCCGCTTTGCTTCGCTATAGCCGATCCGTTCGATCAGAACCGGCGCGATCTGTGCCGGGATCAGGCCCAATGTGGCTTCGGGCAGGGCGAAACGAACGGTATGGGAAGCGATGGCGATGTCTGCAGCGCAGGCAAGCCCGAAACCGCCTCCCATCACCGCGCCTTCCAACCCGGTGATGATCGTTTTCGGGCTCGTTGAAAATCGGGCAACCATCTGACCGAAGGCGACCGATATGGCTCTCACCGCTTCAGGTGCTTCCTCGCCCTTGCCACGCGCAGCCGCCATATCCTTGATATCGGCGCCGGCAGAGAAATTGCC
>JAHEHW010000358.1 GCA_024639745.1 Salaquimonas sp.
GGAACGCATTGGCATTCATCGCATCGTCGCCATTCTCACTGGCTTCCTGGGCATTCTGCTGGTGGTTCGCCCGGGTTTTTCGGAGAATAGCTTCTACCTGATGTTGCCGGTCGGCGCGGCGTTCATGAATGCAGTTTATCTACTGCTTACCCGGATGCTTTCCACCGAGCAGGAGCGGCGCGCTGCGCAAATCCACACCACGAGCGTGGGTGCGGTCGGACTGACGCTGTTCGTATTGCCAACATGGGTCACACCGGAACCGATGGAATTTGCGGGTCTTGTCGTCATGGGTGTTCTCGGGATGACAGGGCATTTTTCGTTGTTGAAAGCGATGTCTTATGCGCCGGCATCGGTTCTCAGTCCATTTCTCTACAGCCAGGTACTCACCGCCACCACGATTAGCGTGTTCTGGTTCGGCGATGCGCTGAAAGCGGGTACCTTGCTTGGAACCGTCATATTGGTCGGCAGTGGAATCTATATCTGGTGGCGGGAGCGCGTGGTCTATGGCGAACTCGACATCAGGACGGATGAGAGCCGCTGACGATATGACTTCGATGAGTTAGCTGCAATCCGCCAACGGTTCTTCTCAAGCCCAAGGCCCTGAATTCCGGTGGTTTGCCGCCGATTGCCACGGACCACCATTGGTTGCGAATCCGCCCCTTGCGGCCATTTCCTCCAGCGCCGCGACCCGGTTTTCAGTGGCCGGATGGGTCGCGAAAAGGTTGTCGCGCTTATGCGCGTGCAGCGGATTGATTATGAACATATGGGCGGTTGCCGGATTTCGCTCGGCCTCGTCATTATCGATCCTAGCAGCACCATCCTGAATGCGCTCCAAGGCTGACGCGAGCCAGAGAGGATTGCCGCAAATCTCTGCGCCTGCGCGGTCGGCCGCGTATTCTCGCGTTCGGCTGATCGCCATTTGCACGAGGGCTGCAGCCATGGGAGCGAGGATCATGATCGCGAGCGTGCCGATCAGTCCAAGCCCGTTGTCGCGACGCCCACCAAAGAACATCGCGAAATTGGCAAGCATGGTAATCGCCCCGGCAAAGGTGGCTGTAACCGTCATGATGGCGGTGTCGTGATTGCGGATATGGGCAAGCTCGTGGGCGATAACGCCTGCCAGTTCTTCGCGGGAAAGGGTCTGCATCAGTCCGCGGGTAACGGCGACCGCGGCGTTCTCGTGATTTCTGCCGGTTGCAAAGGCGTTGGGCTGAGGGGTATCGATCAGGTAGATGGCAGGAACCGGCATTCCGGCTTGTTTGGCCAGATCGGCTACCATGGGTGCAAGGCCGGATGAGTCATTCGCCGAGACCGGTTGCGCATTGTGCATGCGCAAGACCATTTTGTCCGAGTTCCACCAGGTAAACGCGTTCATTGCCGCAGCAGCGACCAGCGCGAACAGCATCCCGCCGGTGCCGGCCAGAAGAAAGCCAAGCCCCATGAACAATGCCGTCATGGCGGCCATCAGAATCGCAGTCTTGAAGTAACCCATTTTCACCAACCTATGCTCGGCGATGCGGTGCATCGGATCCCGGTTATATGGGGGCTCGTTTCACCGATGCAAACACCGGCAGATGTCCCTTACGGATTCAGTTTTGACAGCAGCCAATGAGCCGCTTTCCGCTCCGCTTACCCTTTTCGGGTTAGTCAAGAAGACTGGAGGATGAAATGGAAAGGCTGAAGATATGTGGTTTCGCTGCGATGGCCGCCGGGCTCTTCAGCTTTCCCGCGCTCGCTCAGGATATGCAGGTCGGTAAGGGGATGTTCGTCGAAAGATGCGCTGTTTGCCACGGTGAAACCGGTGCCGGCGATGACGTGGTTGGCGGACTGTTCACGCAAAAACCGAAGGATCTTCAATTGTTGGCCAAGGAGAACAACGGCGAATTTCCAAATGCGCGGGTTTACCGGTCGATTGACGGACGTCTCGACACGCAGCGCATGGAAATTCCGAAATGCCGATCTGGGGCGACTGTCTCATGGCAGAGGCCCTGGAAGACCGGGGCATCAATCCAAAGGATGCCGTTTCGATCGTGGATGCACGGATTATTTCACGCGTGTTCTACATAGCGACACTGTAGTCGGAATAATCCGTTTTCACCTTTACTGGACAAAAATTCCGGTCGGCGGGAAGACGGTCCCATGCGTGAGGTTTGGGCGATCTGGTCTATTTCGAACCGATATCCTGGCGGAGACTCTTCGACTGCCTCTCGAAAGCTTCAGCGTCTCCGTAATCGACGAAATTCCGATAGTTTGCATGAACACCGCTCAAGCGGCGCGCATGTTTGATCGGGCACCAATATTGCTCGGTTCGTCCGGCGATCTCACGGGTGTAGGAGATCAGGCCGTTGGCATAGGAACAATAGGCGCAATTCAGTTTTTCCAGCGCGTTCAGGTAGGCAAGGTGATGCCGGTCGAAAACGAGATGATCAGCGCGCCTTACCTTCTTGATTCCGTATACGGGAAAGCAAATCGCCTGGTAGGCGGAGACGAAAATGTCCAGCAAGACAAGCGGCACGATGGCAGAATAAATCACCGGGGCGGTCACCACGACCAAGGGGTGCGCATGGCGGAGGTAACGTAATAAGCCGGTTCTCAATTCCTTGTGCCGTTTGAGTACTTCCTCTTCGAAAATGATCCGGCCCTGCTTGAAGCTATATTGCAGATTTGTCCGTTGACGGGCCAACTCAGCTTCCACCTCGGCTTCCAGTTCGCCGATCTGATCCATCAGTTTTTCCAGACGCTCTGCCATGACGCATCTCCGCAAACGCTGTTTCCAAACGCAGGATAGCATCTAAGTTCCGGCCTTAGCAGGAAAAAGCTTGGCCTATGATTCGGGAAAGTTTGCAGGTGGTACCCGCA
>JAHEHW010000040.1 GCA_024639745.1 Salaquimonas sp.
GGAGAATGCTTCCGGGCATGGTGATGATTGTGACCGATCTGCCGATGAAGCCGGATGCCAGCTCTAGAAACGACTTTGTCGCCATGACAACCGGCGTATGAGCCCGAAGCGTTCAAGGAGGAAGAACACATGAAAAAGCGTATGACGCATTTCGCTTTTGGCGCGATGATGGCAATGACGATCGCTGCCTGCAGCGAAACTGCTGATCAGGGTGCAAGCCTGCAACCTTCCGGAGGCAGTATGGCGTGGGATGCTCCGATGCGTACAGGAAGCCCGGAAGATGAAAATGCATGTCTTTCGGCTGTCGCTTCCCAGACCGGGAACACCGTGGTTGTACTCAGTTCCGAGTTTTCCGAGGCAAATACGCTTGTCATGGTCGGTGTTGGTCCACAGCAGGCCCCCTGGCGTTGTCTTGTTTCCAAAGGTCGCGTTGCCGAAGTCATGTCGATTACAGATGAGGGCGCGCTTTAGCTCCGCGAGAATGATTGGAAGCAAAGCGTCCGTCCACCCCTCAGTTGCGTGGATGCCTCATCCATGCCCGCCAGATGACTTCCTCAGGGCAGGGATCCTGCCTGCAATCTTCTTTGACCAAATGCTATCTTGCAAAAGTTGGTGCTAACATTCTACGGTCGCGTCAAATGCGGGGTCCGCCAAGACTTGCCCGTATCTACAAAGGCTTGAGTAAGCCACATAAATCGATGCGGAAGCAAAGTCTCCGCAATTTCAGGAGAGGACCGGGAAATGAAAGATGTAGTGATACTGGATGGCGTTCGTACGGCTATCGGGACCTTCGGAGGTTCTCTTGCGAGCCAGTCGCCGACTGCGCTCGGGGCTGCGGTTGCCAAGGAAGCGCTTTCCCGGAGCGGTGTCGATGCCAAGCAGATCGGTCATACCGTTTTCGGCCATGTCATCAATACCGAACCCCGCGATATGTATCTCAGCCGGGTCGCCGCGGTTGATGCAGGGATTCCGCAGGAAGCGCCTGCCCTGACCGTTAACCGCCTGTGCGGATCCGGCGCTCAGGCGATCGTTTCGGCTGCTCAACACGTAATGTTGGGCGATACCGATTATGTCGTTGCTGGCGGTGCTGAGTCTATGTCGCGTTCGCCGCATTCGACCCGCAGCGCGCGCTGGGGGCAGAAGATGGGCGAGATCGAAATGATGGATATGATGGTCGGGGCATTATCCGACCCGTTTGGCGCCGGACATATGGGTGTGACAGCCGAAAATGTTGCGGCGGAGCATCAGATCACGCGTGAAGAACAGGACGGCTTTGCAGCAGAGAGTCAGAAGCGTGCTCTGGCCGCGATTTCCGAAGGCCGTTTTAAGAGCCAGATTCTCCCGATCGAGGTGCGCGTCAAGCGCGACATGGTCGCTTTCGATACGGATGAACATCCGAAAGCCGGTACGACGGCGGAGAGCCTCGCGAACCTCAAACCCGTTTTCAAGAAAGACGGATCGGTTACGGCTGGAAATGCTTCCGGTATCAATGATGGCGCTGCCGCAATTGTCATGGCATCTGCAGAAGCCGCCGAACGCGCGGGGCTGAAGCCGAAAGCCCGGCTGTTGGGTTATGCCCATTCCGGCGTCCGGCATGATGTGATGGGAATTGGACCGATCCCGGCCGTCCAGAATTTGCTGGCCAAGATCGGCATGACTGCGGATCAATTCGATGTCATCGAGTCAAACGAGGCTTTCGCCGCGCAAGCTTGCGCCGTGAACAAGTCGCTGGGTCTCGATACATCGAAAGTTAATCCGAACGGCGGCGCGATCGCGCTTGGTCATCCAGTCGGTGCGACGGGAGCGATCCTGACGGTAAAAACCTTATATGAGCTGGAGCGATCCAAGGGACGCTATGGGTTGATCACCATGTGCATCGGCGGTGGCCAGGGCATAGCTCTTGCGATTGAGAACCTGCAATAGGGTTTCAGGGCGCAAGTCTCAGGCTGCGGTCTCGCCGTTAGCTTTGGCACCGTCGTGGATCTCTCCGACGGAAAGTACCGGTGAAGCATCCAGCCGTTCGGCGCCCAGCATCGAAGCCACTTTCTCAAGCGAAGCGATCAGTTGCGCCTGTTCCCAATCCGCTAGATCATTGAACTCGCGGACAAAGCGCTGTTGAAGCGCGTCGGGGGCATGTTCAACCGTATATCTGCCTTTGGCAGTAACTTCGATGTTGGTTTGCCGCCTGTCGCTTTCGGAGCGGTGGCGGACGATCATGCCGTGGGCCTCAAGCTTTGTGATCAGCGACGTGACGGTTGCCTGCGTGATGCCCATGCGGGTTGCTACGGCAGTCGGGGTAACCGATCCGTTTTCCGCGACAATCTGCAATACCCTGAACTGAGCACTCGTCAAACCGGCGGCTTGCGCCAGTTCCCGACCATAAAGTTCGGTTGCTCTCAATATCCTTCTTAGGGCGATTAGGCTCACGTCTACACGATCCATTGGCGTTGGCTTTCACATTCATAAACGGTCCGAATTGCAGCCGCAGGACCGCAATTCTTTAGTCAATCTAATAGTTTGTTCATCAAAACACAAGTGTTACGAAATTTGATCCCCTGAGCATCTGGCGGATTTTCGCAGAAAAATGTCTATTTAAATCAGAATAATAATAGAAATTCCCGCGGAAGGGTTGAAATCGATAGCGCGCTACGTTACTTCGATGATCGAAACAATAATTGCCGCTGAACCAAGAGTCTGATGGGTATGCATTATAAAAATGAACAAAAATTGGAATTGCGTGAACCGGACATGGAGGACGGTGCAGCAATCTGGGAATTGATCAAGAGTTGCAAGCCACTTGATGTCAATTCGATGTATTGCAACCTTGTTCAAGCCGACCACTTTAGCGACACATGCGTCGTGGCAGAGCTTGGCGGTGACATCGTGGGCTGGATCTCGGGTCATATCGTCCCGGGCGAAGAGGCTTTGTTCGTATGGCAGGTTGCTGTTAGCCCGAAAGCCCGCGGACTCGGTCTTGCGAAACGGATGCTGGATCATCTCGTAGCCCGCGATGCCTGCAACGGCATCGAAGAATTGCGGACCACGATTACTGAAGACAATGATGCGTCCTGGGCACTGTTCAAGAGCTTCGCGCGTTCGCGCGGGGGCGAACTGGATGATGAACCGCACTATATAAGCGAAGAGCATTTTGATGGTCGTCACGACACCGAGCACATGGTGACGATCAAGCTAAAGCCGACTTTACGGCGCGTCGCTTAAACCCAAAAACTCCCAACGAAAAGGATCTGCTATGCCGACTGATAAGTCAGCGGAAACCCTAATTTTTGACCGTCGCGAGAGCGAAGCACGTTCCTACTGCCGCGGTTTCCCGGTAGTTTTCACCCGCGCTAACGGCAGCGTGCTGACCGATTCGAGTGGGAAATCTTACATCGATTTCCTGGCGGGTTGCTCGTCGCTCAATTACGGTCACAACGATGCCGATATGAAGGCCGCTCTGATCGATCACATATCACGCGATGGCATCGCCCACGGTCTCGACATGCATACGGATGCAAAAGCCGAGTTTCTGGAGGCATTCGAGGACAAGATTCTTGCGCCTCGGGGCATGGACCACAAGGTGATGTTCACCGGTCCGACCGGGGCGAATGCTGTTGAAGCTGCAATGAAAATCGCGCGCAAGAAAACCGGTCGCACGAATATCATCGCGTTTACGAACGGTTTTCACGGCGTCACTCTCGGCGCTCTTGCGGCGACCGGTAATGGATATCACCGCGGTGGCGGATCCGTACCGCTCAACGGGGTAACCCGTATGCCGTTCGACGGATATTTCGGAGACAAAGTTGATACCGCTGATATTGCTGAACGTATGATCGCCGACCCAGCCGGCGGCATTGATGCCCCAGCTGCATTCATGCTGGAAACCGTGCAGGGAGAAGGCGGCCTCAACGCTGCTTCTGCCGAGTGGGTTCGCAAGATCGCTGATATGGCAAAGCGCCATGGCGCGCTGCTTATCATCGACGACATCCAGGCGGGTGTTGGCCGGACCGGCAAGTTTTTCTCATTCGAAGAATGGGGTGTAACGCCGGACGTGATCACCATGGCCAAGTCGGTTTCCGGCTTTGGTCTGCCAATGGCACTCACTCTGGTTCGCCCTGAGCACGACATCTTTGGTCCCGCTGAGCACAATGGCACCTTCCGCGGAAACAACCACGCGTTCGTCACCGCGCGTGTGGCCATCGAGAAGTTCTGGGCGAATGATGCTTTTGAAAAGGAAATCGCCGAGAAAGCGGATGTGCTTGAAGCTGCATTGTTGGAGATCGCAGAGCTCGTGCCCGGCGCCTTCCTGAAAGGCCGAGGCATGATGCGGGGCGTTGATGTGGGGAGCGGCGACCTTGCTTCCCAGATCTGTTCCGCCGCCTTCGAGAACGGGCTCGTCATCGAAACTTCCGGCAATGAAGACCAGGTTGTAAAGGTTCTGGCACCGTTGACGACGCCGATGAACGAGTTCCGTAAAGGTTTGGACATACTGCTTGAAGCCACACGCAGTGTGATGGGTCAGATGAAAATCGCAGCGGAGTAACGGACATGATTGTACGCGATTTCAATGAATTGAAGGACACCGAACGGGCTGTGTCCGATGCGCACTGGACTTCCGTCAGGATGCTGCTGGCAGACGACGGTATGGGCTTCTCGTTCCATATCACGACGCTGCAAGCTGGCTCGGAGCATGAGTTTCACTACAAGCATCACTTCGAGAGCGTGTATTGCATGGCCGGCAAGGGATCCATAACCGATCTTGCGACAGGCAAGACTTATGCGATCCAACCGGGCGTTATGTATGCGCTCGACCAGCATGACAAACACCGGCTCAAGGCGGACGAAGATCTGGTGATGGCATGTTGTTTCAACCCGCCGGTGACAGGCAAGGAAGTCCATCGCGAAGATGGTTCCTATGCGCCAGCTGAAGAAGCTTGACCAAAGGATTTACGATGTCTGACAGACAACACACCGTCGAGAAAATCGGCGGTACATCGATGAGCCGCGTCCGCGAACTCCGCGACACGCTGCTGATCCGGGAAAAGGGGCAGAGCCCCTACGGACGGATTTTCGTGGTATCCGCGTTTGGCGGCATTACCGACCTGCTCCTGGAGCACAAGAAAACAGGTGAACATGGCGTCTATGCTCTGTTTGCCAACAATGACAACCATCATGGCTGGCTCGACGCCCTTAACAAGGTGGCGTGCGCGATGCGTGACGCACATGGCGACGTTCTCGATCACCCTGCCGACGTGGCTTCCGCGGACGATTTCGTCCGGGAGCGGATCGAGGGCGCGCGCTCCTGCCTTTTCGATTTGCAGCGGCTTTGTTCCTATGGGCATTTCCAGCTTTCAGAGCACATGCTGGTTGTCCGTGAATTGCTTTCCGGACTGGGCGAGGGACATTCCGCCTATGTTGCGACCCTGATGATGCAACGCGCGGGCATCAGCGCCCGGTTTGTTGATCTCAGCGGCTGGCGCGACGAGGGGGATGTTTCTCTGGATGATCGTATCTGCAATGGTCTCGAAGGTATCGATTTTGCAACCGAGATGCCCATTGTCACCGGATATGCGCAGTGCGCCGAGGGACTGATGGGAGAGTATGACCGTGGATACTCAGAGGTCACCTTTGCCCGGCTTGCCGCTTTGACGAAGCCGACGGAAGCGATCATCCACAAGGAGTTCCACCTGTCTTCCGCTGACCCCAAGCTGGTGGGCGATGATGGCGTAGTAAAGCTCGGCCGGACCAATTACGACGTCGCCGACCAGCTTTCGAATATGGGGATGGAGGCAATACATCCGGCTGCGGCCAAAATGCTGCGCCAGGCGGAAGTGCCGTTGCGCGTCACCAATGCGTTTGAACCGGGTGATCCGGGAACGCTGATCGACGACAGCGAAGGCGGGGAAGCCGGCGTGGAAATCGTAACCGGGCTGCCGATCGTTGCGCTGGAAGTATTCGAGCAGGATATGGTCGGCGTCAAGGGGTATGACGCGGCGATCCTCGAAGCGCTCACCCGTCACAGGGTCTGGATCGTTTCGAAAAGTTCCAATGCGAATACGATCACGCATTATGTGCGGGCTTCCCTCAAATCGGTGCGGCGGGTCGAACGTGAACTTGCGCGCAAATTTCCGTCAGGCTCGATCAATATGCGGTCCCTGGCGATGGTGTCCGCCATCGGGCGAGATCTCACCTCACAAAAGGTGCTTTCTCGTGGATTGGTCGCGCTGGAAGATGCCGGTATCGACGTCATCGCCTGTCACCAGACGCCTCGCAATGTCGACGTTCAGTTCGTATTGAAAGCCGGTGATCTGGAAGCAGGAACGCGTGTGCTCCACAAGGAACTGATCTTGGATCAGATCGCTGAAAGCGAACATCTTAACGCTGCTTGACCGGATGTCGGACCTGTGAGCAAACAGCAACCGCCGCATGTCGTATGCGGCGGTTTTTTTGCGTCATTGACAATTCGATATACTGCCCGGAATACAAATCCGAATAATGACGGCGAAAGCCCTCTGCCGAGGCTTTGGCGAGCATTCCGGATGGCCTGAATGACCGTAGAAAAGGATCCAGATCTGCAATCCCAAACGGAGGTCCTCGCCTTCCTCCGCGATCCGGCCAGTCATGGAGGCATCAATCCAAGAGAAATCGTCACGCATATTTCACGAGTATTTCTCGTGGGGGATCGGGCACTCAAGTTGAAGCGTGCCGTGAAACTCCCATTTGTTGATTTTAGCGAGCTTGATACGCGGATACAGACCTGCAGGCGCGAGGTTGCGTTGAACAGGCGGACGGCACCGATGCTGTATCGTGGTGTGCGGGAAATTGCGCGCAGCGAGGATGGCAGCCTGAGCTTCGATGGGAAGGGCAAGATTGTCGACGCCGTCGTTGAAATGGTCCGCTTCGATCAGGACTGTCTGTTCGATCGACTTGCCCGTGACGGCAGGTTGTCCAATCCGGTAATCGACAGCCTTGCGAGGCAAGTCGCCAGCTTTCATGACGATGCAAAAGTAGTGCCGGACGATGGTGGCTTGGCGGCGATGTTGCGGGTGGCCGAAAAGAATGCGGCATCCTTTGAAGCAAGTGGGCTGTTCGACCCACAATCGGTGTCGGATCTGCAGTCAGCGCTGATTGAGCGCTTAAGGAACCTGGGGCCTTTACTTGACCGGCGTGCGGAAACCGGTTTCGTGCGCCGCTGTCATGGCGACATGCATCTGGGCAATATCGCCTTGATCGAGGGACAGCCTGTGCTGTTTGACTGTATCGAATTCAGCGAGCGACTTGCCAGCATCGATGTCGTCTACGATTTAGCTTTTTTAGTAATGGATTTGTGGTTTCAGGGACAGGCAAGTTTCGCAAACCGACTGGCCAACCGTTATTTCGATCAGGTGGAAGACGAAGAAGGTTATCTGCTTCTTCCCGTATTCATGGCGCTGCGAGCGGCGATCCGGGCGCATGTAACTGCGACAGCCGCCAAGCAGAACAAAGAAGACCGGGAGAACCGTCAATCCGTTGCTGAGGCCTACTTTCAGTTTTCGGGTAATCTACTTTCGGAACGAACCGGCAGACTGGTTGCCATTGGTGGCTTGAGCGGGTCGGGAAAGACGACAATCGCGGAAGCGCTCGCTCCCAGATTGGGAGAGCCGCCGGGGGCGCGTGTCTTCGAAAGCGACCGTCTTCGAAAATCCCTGTTCGGCTGCGACGCTGAGGATCGCTTGCCAGCTGAAGCTTACAGGCCGGAATTTAATGAAAGAGTTTACGATTCCCTGTTCCGAAAAAGCGTTGACCTAGCTGCGCTGGGCGTTCCGGTTATCGCGAATGCGGTCTTCGCGCGTGAGGCAGAGCGATCATCGATGACGGCCAATGCGGCGCGTCGAGAAATCCCTTTCGCCGGTATCTGGCTTTATGCAGATGCTGAGGCATTGCGGAGCCGTGTTGCGGCCCGGAAAGGCGGGCCTTCCGATGCGACGGTTGATGTGTTGGACCGTCAGTTGAAGATCGACACGGGACGGATCGATTGGCGCCAGGTTGATGTCAGTGGTAATGTCGATACGATTGTCGGAGAAATCCTTGATCATCTCGGGAAGACAGAACAGGAAAGCTAATCTGTCCGATTGATATCGAAAGACTCGGGAGGCTCTTGTGCATGCGATGGTATTTCGAAGGGCCCACGAGCCCTTGTGTTTGGAGGACTGCCCCGAACCAACGCCCGGAAAAGGCGAGGTCCTTGTTGAGATAGCCGCTTGTGGCGTTTGCCGAACGGATCTGCATATCGTTGATGGTGAACTTGATCAGCCGAAGGTGCCACTTGTCCCTGGGCATGAAATTGTCGGAAGGGTCAAAGCCTGCGGCCCAAGGGTGAAAAAACTTGAGTCCGGCATGCGGGTCGGTATTCCGTGGCTCGGACATGCATGCGGTCATTGCCCCTATTGCGCGATGGGTTCTGAAAATTTGTGCGATGAGCCGCTTTTCACCGGCTACACGCGTGATGGCGGTTATGCCGAGGCCTGCGTTGCGGATGAAAGTTTCGCTTTTGAGCTTCCTGAGGGCACGGATGACGCGGAGCTTGCTCCCTTGCTTTGCGCCGGGCTGATCGGGCACCGTTCCTTAAAAATGGCAGGCGACGCCAAGCGGCTCGGACTCTACGGGTTTGGCGCTGCGGCTCATATCGTTGCGCAAGTGGCTCGCTATGAAGGCAGGGAGATATTCGCCTTCACAAAACCCGGCGATAAAGAGGGTCAGGCGTTCGCCAGAAAGATGGGCACAAGCTGGACCGGCGGTTCTGATCAATTGCCGCCGGAAGAATTGGATGCGGCAATTCTTTTTGCCCCTGTCGGCGCTCTCGTGCCAGGAGCCCTCAAAGCGGTTCGAAAGGGTGGGGTGGTCGTCTGCGGCGGTATTCATATGAGCGACATTCCCTCGTTTCCGTATGCTAACCTCTGGGGGGAGCGGGTAATTCGATCGGTTGCCAATCTGACGCGAGAGGACGCAAGATCCTTCCTGAAGATCGTCGGCCCGGCCGGCGTGAAGACCGAAATCGAGAGATTTGCCTTGGAAGACGCAAATACCGCACTTGAGCGATTGCGCAGGGGCAAACTGGTTGGCGCTGCCGTTCTTATCCCATGATCCCGCACGCGAAGCC
>JAHEHW010000359.1 GCA_024639745.1 Salaquimonas sp.
CTGACCATGCCACTCTTCGGCCGAGCAGGTTTCGCAGACCCTGTCTTCGTGCTTGTAGATCGTCTTGCCGTATCGGTCCTGTATCCGGTCGATGATCGAGGGGGTGATCTGCTTGCCGCCGTTGGCAATAACCGAATAGGCGGACACCATGCGCAAAACGGTTGTTTCGCCTGAGCCAAGCGACATCGCCAGGACCGGCAACATCTTGTCGTAGATACCAAACCGCTGGGCATATTCGGCAACGAGCGGCATGCCCATATCCTTGGCAAGGCGGACCGTCATCAAGTTACGTGATTTTTCGATACCAAGCCGAAGGGTCGATGGACCCGCATAGCCGGAACCGTAGTTCTTGGGTTCCCATATGCCCAGCGCGCCCTGGTCAACCTTAATCGGCGCATCAAGCACCACTGATGATGGCGTATAGCCGTTATCGAGCGCCGCAGCATAGACAAACGGCTTGAACGAAGAACCGGGCTGACGATAGGCCTGCGTCGCGCGGTTGAACTCGGACTCGTCGTAGGAGAAGCCGCCGACCATGGCAAGCACACGACCGGTATGGGGATCCATAGCAACCATACCACCCTGAATTTCCGGCGGCTGGCGCAGCTTGTACTCGCCAGGCTGTTCGTCGCCGACCGCTTCAACGAAGACCACATCGCCGACCGACAAAATTTCTTCCGCTGAGTTTACCGAGCGGGTTTTACCCTCATCGCCAACGAGTTTCTTTGCCCACTCCATGTTTTCGAGGGATATACGCCCCTTGGCGCGTTCCTCGGAAAGTTCTCCCGACTCGCGGCGTTCAGGCTGCAGGCCAATAGCGACTTCCTCCAACCCAGCAGCGAGAACCACGGCAAGATGCCACTCCGAAACATCCGCCAAACCGTCCACTTCGCCCAATGGGATACCCCAATCACCGGACATATCAATCGAAGTCACCGGTCCACGGTAGCCTCGTTGGATATCATAACGGACTAAACCATCTCGAAGCGCACCGCGGGCCTTGATCTGGAGATCCGGATCAAGCGTGGTACGGATCGAAAGACCTCCCTCGTACAGGGCATCCTGACCATAGCGATCGACGATCTGCCGCCGCGTTTCCTCGGAGAAATAATCCGACGCCTCCAGATAGCCGGAGCGGGCGCGCGAATGCACGTCGAGCGGCAGCGCCTTCGCCTTATCTCCTTCTTCAACGGTTACGTAGCCATTGGCTACCATCCTATCGATCACCCAGTTGCGGCGTTCGATGGCCGCCTCGGTATCGTTATAAGGATGGTAGTTGTTCGGCGCCTTCGGCAGGGCTGCGAGATAAGCTGCCTCATGCAGTTTCAGAGCGTTGACGGACTTGTCGAAATAGGCAAGCGCGGCGGCCGGAACGCCATAGGTACCCAATCCCAAAAAAATCTCGTTCAGGTATAATTCGAGAATACGGTCTTTCGAATAGGCCTGCTCTATCCTGAAGGCCAAAACCGCTTCCTTGATCTTGCGCTCGATGGTCCGTTCGTTGCTCAGCAGGAAGTTCTTGGCCACCTGCTGCGTGATGGTAGATGCGCCGACGGACCGGCGATTGGTGCCGAAATTCTTGAGATTGGTGACAACGGCACGGGCCAGACCCTGGGGGTCGATACCCGGATGCGTATAGAAATTCTTGTCTTCGGCTGAAATAAACGCGTTTTTGACCAGGCTCGGGATTGCCTGAATCGGCAGGTATAGACGCCTTTCACGCGCGTATTCAGCCATGAGGGAACCATCAGCCGCGTGAACTCGGGTCGTCACCGGTGGCTCATAAGCGTTTAGAACCTCGTAATCCGGCAAATCCTTGGAGAGAACGGAGACATACCACGCAACGCCACCAATCACGAGAATCGCGATGAGGGTTCCCATGCCGAACAGGTATCCGAATATTCTCAGAAGCATTCTGGCTGTATTCCCGTTTCCACTGCGCGCAGCCCTTTGTTTGGGCTTACGCGAAGAAAAATTCGCATGCAAGCACGCTTTCCCAATCGTCACATTTTACCGCGAACCAAACATCCGCCAAAAAACAAGTCATTTATACGCAGTGACGACCGGTGTTCGGCTCGGCATATCCCGCCTCAATGTGGCATGAATGCGAAATCTGACCGGCCAATCGGAATTTTTGCACTTTTGTCACCTAGTTGCATTAACCAATTCTCCGCAGGTCCAATCTCGGGCGCTTTAGTCAGTTTGCCTGCACCATCGGCAATCTTGGTCCGAAAAATTCCGCTACCGCGTCGGCGATATAGCCCGCGACCTCATTCTGCCATTCGGGATCATTCATCAGCTTTTCGTCCTCGCGATTGGACAAATAACCCAATTCGAGAAGAATTCCCGGTACTTCGGCGTTCTTCAAAACAGTGAAGGCGGCCGATCGTTCCGGGTTGTTGATCAAACGTACCCTGCCCTTCAAGGTTTCCACCAGTTGCGATGAGAAGCTGCGTGAAAAGACCGTTGTTTCGCGAAGCGTCAGATCGGCAAGAATGCCCGTCACCTCGTCCTGATTCTCGGGGGCGGCAAGACCCGCAACGACATCTGCCAGGTTTTCAGAACTTTCAACCTGCTGGGCCAGAGCGTCGGAGGCCCGCTTGGCGAGCGTGTAGATCGTGGCGCCGCGCACATAATGCTCCCGAAGCGAGTCCGCATGAACGGAAATCAGCAGGTCAGCATCGTGCCGCCGAGTAAATCGCTGCCGCTCTGACAATGAAACGAATAAGTCATTGTCGCGGGTGAAAAAGATATCGAAGGGTCCTGCGCTTTTGATTTGAGCTCCGATCTTCTTTGCCACCGACAGGACCAGGTGCT
>JAHEHW010000360.1:0-2363 GCA_024639745.1 Salaquimonas sp.
GGCTGTGCGGTGTGTAATCACCCGCAACGATATGCGGAGCCCGGTTTTCAAGCATCCAGCTTGTCCCAGCGCATTTGCTGATGACTTCGACAAATTTTTCGGGAGCTACGCCTTGCGTCATTCCAAAGGTGAGCGCCTCGGCCATGGTCGCGATATGAACACCGGCGAGCAATTGGTTGACCGCCTTCATGGCGGATCCGGCGCCTGCGCTTTCACCAAGTTCGAACACTGTCTCCGCGGTGGCGTCTAATACCGGGCGCGCGCTTTCAAAAGCTTCCGATGTCCCGGACGCCATGATCGATAATTGCCCGCTGGCCGCTTTCGCCGAACCGCCCGAAATCGGAGCATCTAGATAATGGACCCCGAGCGCGTTGCAGCGGGCTGCCATGTTCCTTGCGAAATCCGGCGGCACGGTGGCGCACGCCATCACGACGGCGCCTTTCCGCATGTTCGGCACCACACCGCCATCGCCGAACATGACTGCTTCCGTCTGTGCTGCATTGAGCACCACAATGACCGCTGCGTCGAGCTGGCCGGCAACAAGGGCTGGCTGCCCATCTGAGCCCCCGTCTTTCCGAAAGCGCTTCATTTGCGCTGGAACGATATCGAACCCGTAGGTCTCGTGGCCGGCCCGTAGACAGGACTGGGCGATTCCGTATCCCATCGATCCGAGCCCGAAGACAGCGGTTTTGAACGGTTCAGACATTTCAAGCCTCCTGCGTGCTCGACATTGGAGTAGTCGGCATTGATGTTATGCCTTTAGCCAGCAATCATTGCGGCCAAACCTGCACAATTGCCATGCGGGTCTCGGATTATTAGCTACATTAGCATAGCCGGCAATGCCGCGTTTCATGGAAGTGCAAAATGGCAGAAATCGAAATCGCTCAAAAATGGCAGACATCAATTTAGAAACTTCGAAAACCCGGGAAGCAAGCGAAGCGAGAAATCGCCGCGAGATATAGAAAATGGCGGAGAGAGAGGGATTCGAACCCTCGAGACGGGGTTACCGCCTACACACTTTCCAGGCGTGCGCCTTCGACCACTCGGCCATCTCTCCGTCAACAAGTGCCATCCCTAATGGTGAGAGATGAACGTCTCACGCCTTAGTAGAACTGGATGGTCCGCCATCGCAGCAATCAAACGCTACTCCGGCGATGCGGGCGCAATATACAAACAACAAGCACGGTTGCAAGCCCGGTTTGAGCCACTGGATGGAATCTGAATTGCTGATCGCTTATATAGCATTGTAGCATTATCATATTGGTAAATTTGCAGAACGGAAATCTGGGGGTTTGTAGATGTTCAAGACCCTTTCAAGGGGTATTGCATTGTTCGCACTGGCGCTCGCGCTGATCGCGGCTCTGCTTGATTTGACCCGATCGATCGCTGATTCGACAATTGTAATGACGCCGCTCGGTGTTGATTGGCTCAATTTCTCGCCGCTGACGCTCAACCTTGCCCAATCTTCCGTGGAGGAATACCTGCATCCCTATCTTTGGGACCCGGTCGTCGTCACCATTCTCAAGGCACCGAGCTGGTTCGCCTTTGCCGCATTGTGGTTTATCTTCGCGTTGCTGGGTCGTCGCCGGCGAAGCAGGTGGCAAAGCCGATATGAGGTCTGATGCGGACATCGGCACTTTAAAGCGGGCTGTCAGTCCCCATATTCGGGGCAGAGGAAAGGTTAAGCGATGTTTCTTTTCAATATTCTGAGCAAGAAAATTAACCTGCCCAGCCGTGACGAGGCTCTTGCAGGCCGGCCAAACCCGATCAACACCGCCGAGATCCATGTTGTGAACGGCAACCCTGTTAAACCGCCTTTTCCAGAACACTTGGAACAGGCCATGTTCGGCATGGGATGTTTCTGGGGCGTAGAGCGCATCTTTTGGACTCTTGATGGCGTCTGGGTAACCGCTGTCGGGTATGCCGGCGGCTATACACCGAACCCGACCTATCAGGAGGTTTGCACCGGGATGACCGGCCACAATGAAGTGGTTCTTGTCGTTTACGACCCGGCAAAGGTTTCCTACGAAAGCCTTCTCAAGACCTTCTGGGAGTCTCACGACCCAACCCAGGGAATGCGTCAGGGTAACGATACCGGAACGCAGTACCGTTCGGGTATATATACCTTCAGCGATAAGCAGGAGCGCCTGGCGGAGGATTATCACAAGCTCTATCAGTCAGCGCTCGAAGCCGCTGGCAAACAGGCAAAGATCACCACGGAAATCGTCAAGGCGCCCGAATTCTTCTATGCCGAGGAATATCATCAGCAATACTTGGCGAAGAACCCCGAAGGTTATTGTGGTATCGGTGGAACCGGAATCTCATGTCCGGGCGCGCCAGCCAAAGAGGCAAGCTGAGAAAAA
>JAHEHW010000360.1:2373-2812 GCA_024639745.1 Salaquimonas sp.
CCTTACGCGGACTACGACATCGACACTCGCGATCTCCATGCCCTCGGGCGGCAAGGGCAGGTTGTCCACCAAAATCATTTCGTCCGGCATGTCGACAACCTCTTGGCTGTCCTCAAGGAAGAAATGGTGGTGATTACCCGTATTCGTGTCGAAATAGGTCTTAGAAGAATCGATCGAAATCGCTTTCAGCAGTCCGGCTTCAGTGAACTGATGAAGCGTGTTGTAGATCGTCGCCAGTGAAACCGGTACGCCTTCCGTCACAGCCTCGTCGTAGAGCAGTTCGGCTGAAACATGGCGATCGCCCTTCCCGAACAGCATGTCGGCAAGGGCCACGCGTTGCCGCGTTGGTCGCAGTCCAGCACGGCGCAACATCCGGCAATTGGAATCGCAGTCGCCACACGCCTTCTCCGAATGGCAAAAGTGAATTCGGGGATCCGAG
>JAHEHW010000361.1 GCA_024639745.1 Salaquimonas sp.
CATCGGTTACCATCTACGGAATAACTGCAGGCAGCCTCGTCTAAAAGGCATCGACCGGCTTTATCGGACGCAAGAATCGCTGGCTCAATATTGCTGGCATTGCGCCATTTCTCGGGACCAGCGCCAACGAGATCCAATTCGTTGAAACCCCGCATATCGGCGGCACTCTGTTTCTCTACCGGTATCAGAACGGTCGATTGTTCGAACTCGCAGGCATTCGCGATTTTTCAAACCATGTGATCGGTTCGCGGGAATTGAGACTTTCGGCCCTGGCGGATGTCGACGGCAATGGCCGGGCCGATCTGGCGGTTCCCTCGGCGGACCGCAGAACGCTTCGCATTGTCGGCGTGAGGGGCGAGAGATTACGTGAGATTGCGAGTGCGCGTTTGCCAGCGGCAATCGACAAGGCAATCGATGTCCAGGCGAGCGGCACGCAAGGCTTTGTCGTTGGCCTCGAAGACGGTTCTGTCTATCTCGTTCACCCCTAATCGGGCGATAATTCCGACCCGGTAAGGTGGCGAAAATGGAGTTTGACTGGCAATCCGACCGAACGATGATTATTTTCAAGCTATTCCAACAATAGGACCCAACTTGACCACCATCGTTTACAGTCATCCACTTTGCCTGGAGCATTTGAACATGCCCGGGCATCCTGAACGCCCCGACCGTCTGCGCGCCGTTGAACAAGCGTTATCGACAGAGATGTTCGACCGGCTTGTCCGCGAGGAAGCGCCGGAGGCCGACACTACCATATTCGCACTAGCCCATCCGCAAAGCTATGTCGACCGGGTGCGCAAGCTTATTCCGGAAGAAGGCCTTGTGGCGATCGACGCCGATACTTCCGCCAGCCCCATGAGCATCGAAGCGGCCAGGCGAGCCGTTGGCGCGGCGCTTGCTGGCGTGGACGCTGTTCTCTCCGGTCAGGCGGACAATGTATTCGCAGCCGTGCGTCCCCCCGGCCATCACGCCGAAAAAACCACAGCAATGGGATTTTGCCTATTCAACACGGCAGCGATTGCCGCCCGGTACGCGCAACAGGCGCACGGCGCGGAACGCGTGGCGATTCTCGATTTCGACGTTCATCACGGCAATGGCACTCAGGATATTTTCTACGAGGATCCGAGCGTCTTTTTCGGCTCTTCGCACCAGATGCCGCTTTATCCCGGAACCGGTGGTGTCAGCGAAACCGGTGTCGGGAATATCGTCAACGCGCCGCTTCGAAACGGCGACAGCAGCGCGCCATTCCGGGAGGCCTGGCGCGAACGGCTTCTGCCGGCGCTTGAAGCCTATTCGCCGGATCTTATCATCCTGTCCGCCGGCTTCGACGCGCATTATCGGGATCCGCTTGCCGGCCTCAATCTCGATGCCGACGATTTCGACTGGATCACCGGCAAACTGTTGTCAGTCGCCGAAAAGCAATGCGAGAACAGGGTGGTCAGCCTGCTTGAAGGCGGTTACGATCTTGTGGGCCTTGCCGAGTCCGCCGCTGCCCATGTAAACCGGCTCATGCGCGGCTAGCCGAGGCCGAATACGAAAAGCGAACCGGGATCCGGACAGGGATATGAGCGAGAAAAGCGCCGATATTTCCAAGATGACTTTTGAGCAAGCTCTTCAGGAGCTAGAGAAAATCGTGGGCGGCCTTGAGGGCGGCAATATTGCCCTTGATCAATCAATCGAGCAATACGAGCGTGGTGAAGCGCTGCGTGCCCATTGCCAGAAACTGTTGCAGGCAGCAGAGGCGAAGGTGGAAAAGATAAAACTTGGCCCCGATGGCAAACCACAGGGCACCGAACCGCTCGACCCCGAATGAGTTGTCCGATCCCCGGTGCTTAAGGTCAATTTTACCGAATTGACTTCAGTTCTGTTCGCCATCCTGATTTGCCGTTCCCTACCGTGAGTGCGGTAGGTTTCCACCAATCATGCAAAACAAACTCTTAAAAACAGCCATCAATGACCGTATTGACTTCACCTGTATTCTTGTTTCGGGAATCGCTGCCGCGGAATCGGCCATAGCTGAATCCGATATCCAATATTACGGTGGCTCTGTGCCGCGCCACGACACCAAGCTGGAAAAAGCGCCGATCGAGATCGCCGGGAAGAAAATCTGCGATCTGCGCGGGTCGATTGACGGCAACAAGACCATTATCGTTCTCAGCGCAGCTGCCCAAGACGACCGTCAGGGTTGAAATCGGACGCAGGCCAAGGCTATCCCGTCGATCCGGCTTGTAATGACCGGTCGAAAGCCCCAAAAGGGCTGAATGACCGAAGCCATCGGCAAAATCAGACTCGATCAGCATCTCGTTGATCATTTTGGCTATGAAAGCCGCTCCCGTGCGCGGGATGCGATCCTGCGAGGATGCGTCAGCCTTAACGGGCAAACCTGCCGAAAGCCCGGTCTTACAGTTCCGCACACCGCCGAAATCACGGTTGAGGATGCGGCAAGCACCTATGTTTCAAGAGCTGCGTTGAAGTTGAAGCCGGCCCTGGCGGCAAATGGCGCTGACCTGACGGGCATGATAGCACTCGATATCGGCGCATCGACGGGTGGGTTCACCCAATTGCTCCTCGACGCCGGAGTCGAAAGGATCTACGCCGTGGATGTCGGCAGTGATCAATTGCATCCAAAGATTTCTTCCGATCCCCGCGTCATCAATCTGGAAAACCTGAATGCGCGGGATCTGAAACCGCGGCATCTCCATGGCGAATCACCAGCGGTTGTGACCTGCGATCTAAGTTTCATCTCAATCACGACCGCCCTGCCCGCAGCGCTCCGCCTTGCCGCCCCGGGCGCACTTGGCCTCTTTCTGGTAAA
>JAHEHW010000362.1:0-2116 GCA_024639745.1 Salaquimonas sp.
CGACCAGCGGATACGGGCTTTTGAACATGATCTCTTCGAAAGGGGAGGTTCGGGAACTGTCGAGCCTGGAAGAAGAAGCGATCCGTTTCGCCATTCAGGTCTATAACGGCAGAATGTCGGAGGTAGCCCGGCGTCTTGGAATAGGCCGCTCGACATTGTATCGAAAACTGAAAGAATACGATATCGGCGAGGCCGGTTCGGATGAATCGGTGGAAAACGACTAACGACCCGCCCGCTTCCTTACCATTGGGTCGACCGTTAAACACCTGTTTACCGTCTTCGAACCTATCCCCAATCTGCTCGGAGAGCTATGCTTTTGCCTTTGAATCAACGCATTTTTGTGGTTGTTAGTCTTTGTTAACCATCTTCAATGCAAGATGGTGGGGATTTTTGGCTAAATAATTTTAGGGCAATTCTTGGGCGTTCAATCCCTCAGACCGAGTGGCTGGATAAACTGTCTTCGCAGCTTTCGTAAATTAGCTGCGGGGTGGGTAGCGCTTTGCCTTTTGCTGATCGCCGCTGGTACAGCAGCCGCGGAAACGCGAAGCCTGAAATTGTATTACCTTCACACCGGAGAAAAGGCGACCATCGCGTTTAAAAAGAACGGACAGTACATCCCGTCCGGCCTCAAGAAAATCAATTGGTTCCTGCGAGACTGGCGCCGCAACGAACCAACCAAGATGGATCCGATACTTCTCGACCTAATTTGGGAAGCATACCGCCAATCCGGTTCCAATGACTATATCCACATCATTTCCGGCTATCGCTCGCCGGCGTCCAACAACATGCTGCGCAAACGCGGCCGGGGTGTCGCAAAGAACAGTCAGCATACCCTCGGTAAAGCGATGGACTTTTTCCTGCCGGACGTAAAGCTCAGCAGACTTCGCGAGATCGGCCTGAAAATGGAGGTTGGCGGCGTCGGCTATTATCCGACTTCCGGTTCCCCGTTCGTCCATTTCGACACCGGCAATGTCCGCCATTGGCCGAGAATGAATCGCCAGCAACTCGCCAAGGTCTTCCCCGATGGCAAGACGATGCATATCCCGACCGATGGCAAACCACTAGCTCGCTACAATGAAGCTGTGGCTGCCTATAAGCGGCGGGAAGCAACCGGAAAGCTGGTCCCCTCCGCAGGCACTTCGCTTGCCAGCAGTGGCAAAAATTTCTTCGAACGGCTAGCTGCGCTCGCCAAACAGGATGAGGAAGAAGCCGCCGAAGACGAGAGCGCCAATACAACACCGGCACCACAGGCCGTTGCGACAATGACGGCGCCTGCATCCCAGACTGTTTCCGAGCCGCAATTCGCGGAATTGACCACAGGCGTTCCCGTTCCCGCGCTGGCACCACGCGCCGGCTCGGCGCTTGCTGAGGGCACAGCGCTTGCCCTGGCTGAAAAGACGCCCACTGCGGCGGACGAACAACAACCTGCTGAAGCCATTCTGACTGCGGAAGGAGAGGCCACGTCAGAAGAAGATGTCGTTGCCCTGGCAATGCTCGATCCGGCACCGCCTGTTCCGGTGGAAAGACCCGATTTCTCGACTGTCCTTGCCAACGCGGAAGGACAGGGAGAACAAGCCTCCCCGGCAAAGCCTGCGAATACGTTCAAACTCGCGCTTGCATCCGCACTGGAACAGACCGGAGCGCGACCGACCAAACTTGATCCTTTGACCCCTGCAGAAATCGAGGATCTTCGCCGCCGTGCTATCGCTTCCAACAAGGTAACCCAACTGACCACAAATATGAATCGTCCGGCAGCGCCGCGCCCAACGCAGGGCCTGAGCAGCGATCTCAGTAAACCACCTTCCGGCAACACAGACAGCGGATCGACGATGACAATGGCTTCGCTGAGTCCTGAAAACACGACGACTTCCCAAGCCGATCAGTCGCTTCGGACATCATCTTCGTTGCCCATTATGCCTTCTATGAGCTCAACCCAGGCTTCCACCGGCAGGCCTGAGGCCGATATGCCGGAGAAAAACCAAGTCGTTGCAACTGAGGAAAGCAAGTCTGAGCGGCAGCCTGCCAAAATTGCTGCCACGCCATCACCCTTGGTTGTTGAGAATGAAGAAGAATCGCCGGTCGAAACCGATAACAGTATTACGGCCACCGTGGCGAC
>JAHEHW010000362.1:2126-2795 GCA_024639745.1 Salaquimonas sp.
GGCATTGTGATGGCGGCATTGTCGAATACCGATCAGATCGCTTCCGGTAAAATGGTGCCATCTACCAACGTGACAGGCACTTTGGTCGAGCGCCCGATCTCGCTCGATCCATCATCTGCGCCTGAGGTAAACAGCAATACGATTGGTAAATGGGCACTGGCGAGCGATCACTCGATCCGCGAGGTTGCGGATATGCGTGCTCCAGCTTATGGCCGCAATACCGTACGCCAAATCGAAAAGGTCATCCTTGTTCAGGGCTTCAAACGGCAATTGTTCACGCCGTCCGGCAACGCATTCACTGGCCGCGCGGTCGACACAAATCGCCTGTCTGTCTTGCGCTGAAGCGGCCTTCTGCTCCGAGCGCAACAAACATCATAATAGCTGAATATTTCTGAAGAACCTAGAATGGCTCCTGAAGCCGCTGGCTTTATCCGGCCAAAGTTTAGCCGTTCGTGCCGGTGCTTTCCCCAGCTGCCTCAAAATCCGGGAGCATACCAAGCGCTGTCAGATAAAGGTCCCGGATCGCATCCTGTTCTTGCCGCTCGGTCTGATCTTTCTTCCTCAAGCCGATCACCTGCCGCAGAACCTTGGTATCGAAACCGTTAGCTTTTGCCTCGGCGTAAACATCACGGATATCATCCGCGATGGCCTTTTTCTCCTCCTCAAGCC
>JAHEHW010000363.1 GCA_024639745.1 Salaquimonas sp.
AAATTCGCCACCATGGACCTCATCGGGCTGCCGTATCAGATCATTGCAGGTCCGCGCGCCGTTGCCGATGGAAACGTCGAGATCAAGCGGCGCTCCGATGGAAACCGGGAAACGCTCTCGATCGAGGAAGCGATCAACAAACTACCGGCGATGCTGAAATGACCGAAGCCGCTTCCTCACCCGGCAAGACCGGCCCGTTCAGCATAGCCGAGCGGATGCTCGCCGGGCGCTATTTGCGGTCAAAAAGACGCGAGACCTTCATTTCGGTGATTTCCGGCTTTTCTTTCGTTGGCATTGTGTTGGGCGTCGCAACCCTCATCATCGTCATGGCGGTGATGAACGGTTTCCGGGCCGAACTGCTCGATCGAATTCTTGGGCTGAACGGGCACATGATCGTCTCTCCGCTTGACGGCGACCTCTCCGACTATCCGGCGGTCTCGGACCGCCTCTCGAAGCTCGACGGCGTTGAACTGGCAGTCCCACTGATCGAAGGCCAGGCCCTCGTTTCGAGTGGCCAGGGTGGCACAGGAGCATTGGTGCGCGGTATTCGCGAAGACGATCTGAAAAAGATGCCCTCCGTAGCCGGGAATATTTCGTATGGGTCTCTTGATGGGTTCGATGGCTCGGAAAGCGTCGCGATTGGCATTCGAATGGCAAATTCCATGGGGCTCAGAGTGGGAGACAACATTACGTTGATCTCGCCGGAAGGCGACGTGACGCCCTTTGGCACCGTGCCGAGGGTGAAAGCGTATCCTATAAAAGCGATCTTCGAAGTGGGAATGAGCGAATACGATTCCACCTTCGTCTTCATGCCGCTGGCAGAAGCGCAGCTCTATTTCAATTCCGAAGGTACGGTGAACATCATAGAGCTTTTCGTGAGCGACCCAGATGCGATTCAGCAATTGCGCGAACCTATAGAGACCGCAGCGCAAAGGCCACTATTCCTGACGGATTGGACCCAGCGAAATGCGACATTTTTCTCGGCCCTGCAGGTGGAACGCAATGTGATGTTCCTGATCCTGACGCTGATTGTGCTGGTCGCCGCGCTCAATATCGTTTCAGGCTTGTTCATGCTGGTGAAGGACAAGGGCAAGGATATTGCCATCTTGCGCACAATGGGCGCGACCCGCGGCGCAATCATGCGCATTTTCTTCATGACTGGGGCGGCAATCGGCGTATTTGGAACGATCGCAGGTGTTGCCCTCGGTATTCTCGTATGCCTGAACGTTGAAACGATCAGGCAGTTTTTCTCCTGGCTGTCTGGGACGACACTGTTCAATCCCGAGCTATATTTCCTGAGCCAATTGCCGGCGAAGATGGATCCGTGGGAGACGATCATGGTGATCTTAATGTCTCTGTCGCTTTCATTTTTGGCGACGCTCTTTCCCGCTTGGAGAGCGGCACGGCTCGATCCGGTCGAAGCCTTGAGATACGAATAGGGGACTTTGGTGAGTAATCCGGTTCTGAAACTCGATCAGGTGTCTCGGGTCTACAAGGAAGGCCACGACAAGCGCATTACCGTTCTCGATCATGCGTCTTTCGCCATCCGGGCGGGTGAACTGATATCGCTGGTGGCGCCTTCCGGCGCGGGCAAATCAACCATGCTGCATCTCGCAGGGCTGCTCGAAAAGCCGGACTCGGGCGAGGTCTTTGTCAATGGAGTAGCAACTGTCGGTCTATCCGACGAAGGCCGTACCCGGATCAGGCGGAACGATGTCGGGTTCATTTATCAGTTCCATCACCTGTTGCCTGAATTCTCCGCGATAGAAAATCTTGTGATCCCGCAATTGCTTGCCGGCGTGGATAGGAAAAAGGCCAGGGATCGGGCGAAGGAACTCCTCGAGTTCATGGGTATTCTGGAACGTGGCGAGCACCGCCCCGCGGAATTATCAGGTGGCGAACAACAGCGCGTTGCAATCGCAAGGGCGGTCGTCAACCGCCCTCAACTTCTGCTCGCCGATGAGCCGACCGGCAATCTCGATCCTGCAACTTCTGACAGGGTTTTTAATGTTTTGGATGATCTGGTGCGTTCCACCGGTTTGGCAGCGGTCATTGCTACCCATAACCATGATCTGGCGCGCAGAATGGACCGCGTCGTCACGCTCGAGGCCGGAAAGGTCATCGATTTCGAGCTTTGATCTTGTTCGATGATCGGCATCCGTTCGAATTGACCCCGTCGTAAATACTTGATTTGCGCACTCCGAAAAAATCTCCCTCTTGACGTAACCAAGAAAAGAACATAGAGAGAACATAGATGGCCTGTAACAAGAACATAAAGGAGAACGCCCATGTACATTTCCTTCAGGGATATCGCGTCACTTGGTGCTATAAGCCTCTTTCTGGCCAGTATGTTTACCTGGGCCGATATTCTCAACACATTGGCCTGACCCCTGATTTTCGACTGCGTCATTCGAAATCCAGTTCCTTTTGTGGAAACCGCTGATCTCTTTCATGCCGCTCGCGTATTGGCTCTTGTTTTGAACCGCCGGCCCCTGCACAATTGGTCGTGATTACGGGAGTCGTGAAAGGGCGTAAGCGGCAGGATGACGATGGATGCGGGGCAATCGGCGGCAGATAACGAAAAGGCTGGAAATCTCGCTCCTGAGCCAGCTTTCATTCATTTGCATGCGCAATCTGCCTACTCGCTGCTGGAAGGAGCCATCCCGCTCCAGAAACTGATCGATCTGGCCATTGCCGACAACCAACCGGCTCTTGCGCTGACTGACCGAAATAATCTGTTCGGCGCCCTTGAGTTCTCGCAAAAAGCCGCCGGAAAAGGCCTGCAAC
>JAHEHW010000364.1 GCA_024639745.1 Salaquimonas sp.
AGGAAAGAATCCGTATTGAGTATCTCGTTCCACTTTCCAACCGAAGGAAGCTGGAGCCGGTAAGCTGTGCGCTCTACAGGCGTAAAATTGCAGATGACGGCAATCTCGGGGTCTTTTTCGTTGCCCTTGCGCAGCCAGGCATAAACCGAATTTTCCGCATCGTTGGCCTCGATCCACTGAAAGCCGCTTTCTTCGCAATCTTTGACGTGAAGCGCGGTTTCCTTCCGATAGAGCGCATTAAGATCGTGTACCAAGCGCTGAATGCCGGCATGGGACGGATTTTTCACGCAATCCCAATCAAGCGAGGTGTTGTGGTTCCACTCGGCAGCTTGCGCAAACTCCTGACCCATGAACAAGAGCTTCTTGCCGGGATGTCCCCACATGAACCCGTAATAGGCGCGTAGATTGGCGAACCGCTCGAAATTATTGCCCGGCATGCGCTGCAGCATCGAGCCTTTTCCGTGAACCACCTCGTCATGGCTGATCGGAAGAATGAAGTTTTCCGAAAACGCGTAATGCAGGCCAAACGTCATCTTATGATGATGGTGCTTGCGGTTTATCGGGTCTTCCTTGATGTAGGACAGGGTGTCATTCATCCAGCCCATGTTCCATTTGTAACCGAAGCCGAGCCCGCCACTGTCCACCGGATGGGATACCTTTGGAAATGACGTGGATTCCTCCGCCACCGTCATGATCCCGGATTCCCGACCATAGGTCTCGGTGTTCATGTTGCGGAGCAGGTCAATCGCTTCGTAATTCTCGCGCCCACCGTCTCTGTTGGGCACCCATTCGCCCTCCTTGCGGGAGTAATCGCGATACAGCATGGAGGCTACAGCGTCGACGCGAAGTCCGTCGGCATGATATTCTTCAAGCCAGTAAAGTGCATTTGAGATCAGGTAGTTGGCAACTTCGCTGCGGCCATAATTGTAAATCAGCGTGTTCCAGTCCTGGTGAAAGCCCTCTCGTGGATCGGTATGCTCGTAAAGCGCTGTTCCATCGAATTGCCCGAGCCCGTGCGGATCGGTCGGAAAATGCCCGGGTACCCAATCCAGAAGGATGCCGATACCCGCGCGATGGGCGGCGTCGACCAGGTCGCGGAATTCATGCGGCGGCCCATGACGGATGGTCGGAGCGAACAGGCCGACCGGCTGATACCCCCACGAACCGTCGAACGGATACTCGCTGATCGGCATCAGTTCGATATGGGTGAAACCCATTTGCAGCACATACTCGACGAGTCTTTCCGCTGCTTCCTTGTAGGAAATGGCCCGTCCATTCGCCATGCGTTGCCAGGACGCCAAATGCACTTCGTATATCGAGATCGGCGCTGAGCGGTCATTGAACTGTGCTCGACCGCCCATCCACTCTCCGTCTTTCCATCCATATCCACGAATGTCCCGAACGATGGAAGCGTTCGCAGGCGGGTGTTGAGAGCCGAAGCCGACCGGATCGGCCTTCAATGGTAACAGCGTTCCGTCAGCCGCGAGAATTTCATATTTGTAGGCGACGCCTTCACCGATTCCCGGGATGAAAAGTTCCCACACCCCGGTCGCGCCACGCCGCCGCATTACATGTCGCCGGCCGTCCCACAGATTGAAGTCGCCAACGACCGAGACGCGGGAGGCATTGGGTGCCCAGACAGCGAAATGCGTACCAATGACTCCCTGGTGCTCCATGACATGAGCGCCAAGAGCCCGCCATAATTGATAGTGCTTGCCTTCGCCTATCAGATATTCATCAAGCTCGCCCATGACCGGGCCGAAGCGATAGGGATCTTCGAACTCCCAGTTTTCCCCGGCGGAGTTGGTAGCCTTCAGATAATAATGCCCCGCGGCATGAACCTCCCCGGTGAAGATCGCTTCGGTTCCAGGCTGCTTTTCAAGCTGACATTCCTTCCCATCCGAGATAGCGGCAACAGTTACCGCCCCCGGAACGAAAGCCGTAACGGTCTGCTTGCCCTTGATCTCGTGCGGACCAAGAACCGAAAAGGGGTCGGCAAACCGCCCAGCTTCAATTTGACTGAAGGTCTCCGCAAGTTGCGGCTCGGGAACAGAAACATTTTTTGCGCTAGGCATGAGGTAAGCGTAATGCTCTCGTGTTGCTTTTCAAGTTTTGCGTGTACGAAGACGGCTTGCACGATCACAGCAGTGAACGACCATCCCAGATTTGAGACATGTAATCGCCGATGGTTCGATCTGAAGAAAACCATCCCGACCGGGCGGTGTTGCGAGCAGCCGCAAGACGCCATGCATCCCGGTTACGATAGGCGGCGTCGACTTCACGCTGCGCTTTCCAGTAGTCGGCGAAATCAGAGCAGACGAGGAAGTAGTCGGAATTCGAAAGATTCTCGACGAAGTTTATGTGCCGTTCCGGTTCGTCCTCCGAGAATACACCGGACTGTATGGCGTCCAATGCGCTTGCAAGGCGTGGATCGGCATCGATTGCCTGTCTTGCGTGATCGCCAATCTCACGCCGTGCCACGACCTCATCTGCGGTCATTCCGAACAGGAAGAAATTGTCGGCGCCTACGCGCTCGCGAATTTCGACATTGGCGCCATCGAGCGTGCCGATTGTGAGGGCCCCGTTCATGGCGAATTTCATATTGCCGGTACCGGAGGCTTCTTTGCCAGCCGTCGAAATCTGCTCGGACAGTTCTGCAGCAGGGATAAGGCGCTCGGCCAGGGAAACGTTGTAGTTCGGGAGGAACACGATCTGAAGCAGGCGGTTCGTAACCGGGTCGTTGTTTATGACCTTCGCCACATCGTTGATCAA
>JAHEHW010000365.1 GCA_024639745.1 Salaquimonas sp.
GGGGTGCCCGCTCTTTGCCACGGCATTTTCCGCCCAAGCCGCGCGGATCGATGCGCGCCAACTCACATGCCAGCAGGCCAGAAGCCCAGTCATCCAACAAGGGGCTATTGTGCTGACTTTGAGCAATACGACCTACGACCGGATCGTTCGCAACGGCTCTTTTTGCGACCTGGGCTATTCGTCCAAGCTTTATTTCAACCAAACGGCTGACATGGCCCGCTGCCCTATCGGCAATAAATGCGTTCCATCCCATGAGCTTCCGCTGTTCACTTTCGGAGGTAATCGCTCGTGAATTCCACGATACCGCGTGAAACCGGTTCCACGCCGGTGAGCTGCTCGACCCGATGGTTTGCGTTTTGTCTCCGGATGGTCCCGGTCGTTTTCCTTCTGCATCTTGTCACGCCTGCCATGGCGCAGGAGGCAAGCGACGCTCAAGCGCCGGAAAAAGGCTTCTCACGGGCTAAAACCGCGGCCCCGGTTCGCTCAAGAAAAGAAATGATCGTAACCGCTCACCCGGAAGCAACACGAGCCGGTCTTGCCATGCTCGAGGCAGGCGGATCAGCCATCGACGCGATGGTGGCAGCGCAACTGGTCCTTGGTCTCGTAGAACCCCAATCGTCGGGCCTCGGCGGCGGCGCATTCCTGGTCTTTCATGACGCGACGACCGGCCAGCCGATCACGCTCGATGGGCGGGAGACAGCGCCAGCTGACGTCAGCGGCAAACTGTTCATCAAACCTGACGGTGAGCCCATGGGCTTCTTCGATGCCGTCATTGGCGGCCGCTCGGTTGGGACACCCGGAACGGTGGCGCTGCTCGAAGAAGCGCATCAACGCTGGGGAAAGCTTCCGTGGGAGGCGTTATTCAAACCCGCGGTCGAGCTCGCGGAAAACGGATTCGTCGTTTCGCCAAGGCTCAACGCGTCAATTTCCGCGGCGGCGGAAAGTCTGTTTCGCTATCCTGAGACACAGGCTTATTTCTTTTCTGAGGAAGGAGTACCGATCTTTCCGGGTACCGGGATCCGCAATCAGCCCTATGCCGAGACGCTAAGGGCGATTTCCAAAAAGGGCGCCTCCACATTTTACACCGGTGACATCGCGCAGGATATCGTCCGGACGGTGCAACGCGCCGAGGGCAATCCCGGCAGGCTGGCGCTTAAAGACCTGACGACTTATGCAGTGAAAGAACGTCCAGCCGTTTGCTTTGACTATCGCAGATATGAAGTCTGCGGCATGGGGCCCCCCTCTTCCGGAGCGCTGACCATCGGCCAAATTCTTGGCATGCTGGAAAGCTTCGACCTTGCTGCGCTCGGGCCGAACAGTTCGGAAAGCTGGCGATTGATCGGCGAAGCGTCACGCCTCGCCTTCGCAGATCGCGGCCGGTACATGGCGGATACCGATTATATCGATATGCCCGATGGTTTGCTCGACAAGGGGTATCTTGCCGAACGGGCGAAACTCATTCCGCCAATGGGTCAGGGCGTGCTTTCAGCAAATTCGGTACAGCCCGGGAACCCGCCATCCGACCGAACGTTCAATCTCGCAGATGATCGCTCGTTGGAGTTGCCGTCGACTAGCCATCTCTCGATCGTCGATGCGGCGGGTAATGTCGTCTCCATGACCACTACCATCGAAAACGGTTTCGGTTCCCGTCTGATGGTTCGAGGCTTTCTCCTGAATAACGAATTGACTGACTTTTCCTTTGTGCCCGAATTAGCAGGCAAACCGGTGGCAAACCGCGTTGAACCCGGAAAGCGCCCTCGCTCGTCTATGTCGCCGACCATCGTCTATCGCAATGGGAAACCCTGGCTGGCGCTTGGATCGCCAGGCGGAAGCCGGATTATCGGGTTTGTCGCCAAAACGCTGATCGCAATTATGGATTGGGGCATGGACCCACAGGCAGCCGTCGACCTGCCGCATCTAGTCAATCGCTTCGGAACCTATGATCTAGAAGCCGGCACTGGCGCCGAGACATTTGCCGATTACCTCATTGCGATCGGCTTCGAGGTTCGCACGCGAGACCTTAACTCGGGCCTTCACGTCATCGAACTGACGGAGGACGCCATCTATGGCGGCGCCGACCCACGCAGAGAGGGCGTGGCAGCCGGCCATTAGAAATCGATGGGGTTGGCAGCTGTTTAAGCAGCTACCAGCTTTTTCATGTTGGCGATCAGGCGTTCCTGCTCAACGGTGAGAGCCTCGACTTCAGTCTGATTCTCCCCGCACTCCGCGCCGATCCGCTGTGCGATAATTGCCATCAGTTCGTCTCCCGATGACTTCAAGGCTTCCATGCGCGCCATCATGCTGGCCTTGGCCATCGCTGCATCTGACGGTGGGTATTCGATCTGGCTCTGAGGACGGATCATGACTTTACTCCTTACCTGTCGCGGAATCTGACCGCCACTTAAACACGTTATTTCGAGCGCGATGGCGGTTTCCGCGCCCCGTTCCTAAACGCAGCATGAAGGAGCACGCTTAACAAAATACTAAACCATTGGCTCGAATGCAGTATGGGGTTCCTGGCGTGTCAGACGGCTTTTTGCCAAGCAACATTATCAATGCTATCGATTTCACAGTCCAACCGGTTCGAGGTCTCAGTTGAAAATCGCATTCTTCGCAAGCCGCTCCAAGGAGGCCACGGACAGCCTGCGGCACCTCGAGCAGCGTTACGGGAAAGTCTCGCCAAGTGAAGCCGATGTGATCGTCGCTTTAGGTGGCGACGGTTTCATGCTTGCCACTCAGCATCGATTCATGAATTCTGGCATGCCGATATA
>JAHEHW010000366.1 GCA_024639745.1 Salaquimonas sp.
AAAATCATCTTGGCGCTTTTGATTCTAATGGTTTTCTGCAGCGTCTTTTTTTGTCGCGTTGCCTGTCTTGCCGTTTCGCACGGATACCGTATCTTCCTGTTTTTCTACGTCGGCAACTTCTTCTTCGGCACCGTCGGCAGCTTCAATTGCTTCCGCGCCAGTTTTGGCATCAGCCTGCGACTCCGACGGCTCCCTTTCAAATATTTCGTTGGATGCCTCCGGGATGCGTTCGGCGGCTGGCTTTCCCATAAGAATGTGAAGGATATCCGAAATTTTATCACGTAGGTCGTGCCGTTTGACAACCATATCGACCATGCCATGCTCAAGCAGATATTCCGAGGTCTGAAAACGTTCAGGAAGCCGTTCACGGATGGTCTGTTCAATCACGCGCTTGCCTGCAAACCCGATTTCTGCTCCGGGCTCTGCGATATGAACGTCACCAAGCATGGCATAGGATGCCGACACACCACCCGTGGTTGGATTGGTGAGCACCACGATGTAGGGAAGGCCTGCTTCTTTTAATCGCTCTACCATGACAACGGTCCGCGGCAACTGCATCAGCGAAAGTATGCCTTCCTGCATGCGAGCACCGCCCGAAGCTGTGAACATGACGAGCGGAACATGACGTTCGATCGCCGTTTCAAACGCCTTTATGATCGCTTCGCCCGCGGCCGTTCCAAGTGATCCGCCCATGAAACTGAAATCGTGAATCGATACCACGATTTCCATTCCGTGCAGTTTGCCGACAGCGTTTAGGATCGAATCTTCAAGCCCGGTCTTTGCGCGGCTGTCACGCAACCGATCCGTATAGCGGCGCTGATCGCGAAAACGAAGTGGATCTTGGGCAACTGCCGGCTGTGACAAGCTCTCGTAGGCAGCATCGTCGAAGAAATAACCCAGACGAGTTTTCGCCGATATCTTCATGTGATAGCCGGAGTTGGGGATAACCCCCATATTGGCTTCCAGATCCTTATGAAAGACCATCTCGCCTGTCTGAGGGCATTTGATCCAAAGATTCTCCGGCATATCCTTTCTTTGCAGGAAGGAATTCAGCTTGGGTCTGACGTAATTGGTGATCCAGTTCATCGTCTGTAATGCTCCAGCTGCCGTTCAATGTGGCAGGACAGTCTCCGCTCGCTGCCGACTTCGCTATTCCAATCAGCCTGCGATACCAGGCCCTTATGATTTCAGCCGGCAAGACCCGAGGCAAGATTTGTCACCAATGTGGTGACAGCGCCGACAGTCTTCCCGGTAGCCTTGCCTTCTTTATCCAGGTTTGCCTCGATCGTGGATACGATGGCTGAACCGACAACCACGCCGTCTGCGGACTTACCTATAGCGGCCGCCTGTTCCGACGTCTTCACGCCAAACCCAACGGCGACCGGCAGTTTGGTCTGCCGTTTGATACGGCTTACCGACGCTGCAACTTTACCCGGATCCGGCGCGGCAGAGCCCGTGATGCCGGTAATCGAGACATAATATATAAATCCGGAGGTATTCTCCAAAACCCGGACCAACCGCTCGTCATCGGTTGTTGGCGCGCAAAGCCTGATGAAATTCAGGCCGGCGTCGAGTGCCGGTATACAAAGTTCGTCATCGGCTTCCGGGGGCAAATCGACCACAATAAGGCCATCGACACCGACGGATTTCGCCTTTTTCACAAATGCTTCCGGGCCATAGATATAAATGGGATTGTAGTACCCCATCAAAACGATCGGCGTATGCTGATCCTCGCGGCGGAAAGCCTCCACCATTTCTAGCGTTTTCCTGAGTGTTTGCCCCGCAGCAAGGGCCCGCTGACCTGCTTTCTGGATTGAAGGGCCGTCAGCCATGGGGTCTGAGAACGGCATTCCGATTTCGATCAGGTCAGCACCTGCATGTGGAAGGGACTTGATGATCTCAAGCGAGGTCGCGGGGTCGGGATCTCCAGCCATCACAAAGGTTATAAGAGCGGCCCGGCCCTCTTTCGCCAAATCGGCGAAACGCTGATCTATTCGAGTTTCTGACATTTGTTATTCCGGAATTGCGGGAACTGAGCACTTCAGGGCAAGCCCTAGAGATCAAACCCGAGATGCTTGCCTACTGCGAAAACGTCTTTGTCGCCGCGACCACACAAATTCATAACGATGATTTCGTCCTTACCCATTTTCGGCGCGCGTTTGATGACTTCGGCCAAAGCGTGGGAGGGTTCAAGCGCAGGAATGATCCCTTCGAGTTTGCAGAGCAACTGGAAGGCTTCCAATGCCTCGTCATCCATTACCGGAACATATTCGACGCGCCCTGTCTCCTTCAGCCATGAATGCTCCGGACCGATGCCAGGATAATCCAGACCCGCCGAAATCGAGTGACCTTCCAGGATCTGACCATCATCGTCCTGCAGAAGATAGGTGCGGTTGCCATGCAATACGCCGGGCTTTCCAGCTGTCAGTGAAGCGCAATGCTCTTCACCACTCAGGCCACGGCCGCCCGCCTCGACGCCAATAAGCTGCACGCCGTCATCATCCAGGAATGGATGGAACAATCCAATCGCATTGGATCCACCGCCGACGGCAGCAACAAGCATGTCGGGCCCACGGCCCTCGGCTTCCATCAGCTGTTCACGCAATTCACGACCGATGACGGACTGAAAGTCTCGAACGAGTTCAGGATAGGGATGTGGGCCAGCCGCAGTCCCGATCAGGTAATAGGTCGACTCGACATTTGTCACCCAGTCACGAAGCGCTTCGTTCATTGCATCCTTGAGCGTACCAGCACCAGCGGTTA
>JAHEHW010000367.1 GCA_024639745.1 Salaquimonas sp.
CCGATGGATGGAACGTTCGCTATGTCCGGTTGGACGATGAAGGGAACGCCGGCACTTTCGGCGAGGAGGTCAGAAGAGCGGTAAAAGATATCCGACCTGACCGTATCCTCGTCACAGAGCCCGGGGAATGGCGTGTCGAGGAAATGATCCGTGACTGGCGCGAGCGCTTTGACTGTGAGATCAAATTGCTCCGCGACCGCCGATTTCTCTCAACCCGCCAGGAATTCGCGGATTGGGCCGAAGGCCGCAAAGAATTGCGGATGGAAAACTTCTATCGGGAGATGCGCAAGGCGACCGGGCTGCTCATGGAAGATGGCAAGCCGGTTGGCGGGCAGTGGAACTTCGACCGCGACAATCGGAAACCGCCAAAGAACAGACACGATATTCCGGACCGCCCGCGTTTCGAGCCAGACGAAATCACTGTGAACGTAATTAAGATGGTAGAAGACCGCTTCCCCGACCGTTTCGGGCAAATCGAGCCGTTCAATTTTGCCGTGACCAAAGGCGATGCCGAGAAGGCGCTTGATCATTTCATCTCCGAGTGTCTGCCAATGTTCGGCGACTATCAGGATGCGATGGTCACCGGCGAGGCCTTCCTCTATCACTCGCTGCTATCGACCTATATCAATGCCGGGTTTCTCGATCCGCTGAAGACGTGTCAGGCGGCCGAGGCGACTTATGTCAAGGGCAATGCCCCCATCAACGCGGTTGAGGGGTTCATCCGACAGATTATCGGCTGGCGGGAATTCATACGTGGCATCTACTGGATGAAGATGCCCGGCTATGAGGACGAGAATTTTTTCGATGCGAAGGAAGACTTGCCGGATTTCTACTGGACCGGCGAAACCAAAATGCGATGCATCAGCGAGGTGGTGCGGCAGACCCGAGAATACGCCTATTCCCATCATATTCAACGCTTGATGATCACCGGGAATTTCGCGCTTCTGGCCGGAATTGATCCCAAACAGGTGCATGAATGGTACCTTGCTGTTTATGCGGATGCCTATGAATGGGTTGAGATGCCGAACACCATCGGTATGGCGCTGTTTGCCGATGGCGGGCTGCTCGCCTCAAAACCCTATTCAGCAAGCGCCAACTACATCAACAAAATGTCGGATTTCTGCGGTAATTGCTCATACGCGCACAACCAGAAGACAGGTGACAGGGCCTGTCCGTTTAATTCCCTATTTTGGGATTTCCTCGACAGGAACCGGGATAAACTGGCAAACAACCATCGAATGGGCATGATGTACCGGAATCTCGACCGCAAGGACGACAAGGAGCTTGCCAAATTGCGCGAGAGAGCGGAAAACGTGCTCGAAAAAATGCGTAGCGGCGCGCTTTAGCCGCGGCATGCCTGCGCAACGGCAATCAATTGGAGAGAATAATGCTTGCAGATTCAAACGCCTATCTGAAACAGAAAAACCTGATTGGCGGAGAATGGGTCGATGCCGATTCGGGCGAAACCATCGATGTCACGAACCCGGCGACCGGCGATGTGCTCGGCACGGTTCCCAAATGTGGCAAGGGCGAGACCGCGCGCGCAATCGAAGCGGCGCAAGAGGCTTTCGAAAGTTTCCGCAAAACGACAGCGCTCGAGCGCTCGAAAATGCTTCGGAGGCTGCATGACGCGATCATGGACAATCAGGAAACCCTGGCACGGCTTCTGACCATGGAACAGGGCAAATCGATGACCGAAGCGCGCGGTGAGATCGGCATGTCGGCGCAATATGTCCTATGGTACGCGGAAGAGGCGCGCCGCACTTACGGCGATCTCGTGCCGTCGCCCTGGGCGGACCGGCGTATCATGGTAACCCGCCAGCCGGTTGGCGTCATCGCGGCGATAACGCCATGGAACTTTCCGTCTTCCATGCTTGCACGCAAGATCGGCCCCGCAATCGCCGCAGGCTGCACCTCGGTGGTCAAGCCAGCTACGCAGACGCCGTATTCCGGCATCGCATGGGGCCTCCTCGCCGAAGAAGCCGGAATTCCCGCGGGTGTCGTCAATATCGTAACCGGCTCGGCGCGGGAAATCGGTGGCGAAATCACTTCGAACCCGCTGGTCAAAAAGGTTACCTTTACGGGTTCCACGGCTGTGGGCAAAACGCTTTTGAAGCAATGCGCCGGAACGGTGAAGAAGGTTTCGATGGAACTTGGGGGTAATGCGCCGTTCCTGGTTTTCGATGATGCCGATATCGACCGTGCCGTGGAAGGCGCCATTGCCGCGAAATACCGCAATTCCGGACAGACCTGCGTTTGTACAAACCGCTTCCTCGTGCAGTCCAAGGTGTACAAAAAATTCGTCGAAAAATTCGCCGAAGCCGCCTCCAATCTGAAAGTCGGCAACGGCCTCGAAGACGGTATCCAGCAGGGGCCGCTGATCGACATGGACGCCGTGGAAACCGTGGAGTCGATGATCGAAGACGCCACCAAGAAGGGCGGCAAGGTCGTTGCGGGCGGCAAGCGCCACGAGCTAGGCGGCTCGTTCTTCGAACCGACGGTGATTGCCGATGCCAAGCCCCGGATGCGCTTTACCAAGGAAGAGATCTTTGGGCCAATCGCGCCGATCTACAAGTTCAAGACGGAAGAAGAAGGGATCGCCATGGCCAATAACACGGTCTATGGCCTTGCTGCCTATTTCTACACCAGCGATCTGGGTCGGGCTTTCCGCGTTTCCGAAGGGCTCGACTACGGTCTCGTCGGCGTCAACGAAGGGATCATCACTACGGTTGAAGCGCCCTTCGGCGGTTACA
>JAHEHW010000368.1 GCA_024639745.1 Salaquimonas sp.
GCATACCAGCCGTTTGAAATTCCGGAACTGTCCCCATCATGCCGGCCTACCGATCAGTGCCGGTGTCACGTGCCATGTTGTCGCTCATTGGGATATGGCATTGCGGGACAGCCCAGATTCCGGGCCTATACCCGGAACACGATCCGACAGCCGGATCGTCCTGTTGCCGCCTTTCCGGTTTCTCCTCCCTTCCGGAAAGGCGGTTTTCATTCCTGTTCACCGCCATTCCGATCAGTGATTGCAAGTTGCGCTGTGCTCTCGCGCGCCGGGTTGCCACGAAATCGCCATCACAACTGTCCGCTTGCGCCCTTTTTTGGACCTTTGAGCGCCCGTTTGCACAGACAGGTTCGGCGGCGGAATTAGGTAGATCAGGCAATGATTGGGGCCGATTCGCAGTCGTATGGAGGGAGACGATGGAATTTCCGGCAGTTAACGAGTGTTACCCGTGCGGCACGACGTGCTGTGAGCTCGACTGACAGGTGAGATGTGTCGCTTGCGGGCGTCACCGACTGGCGCATGCGACTGAAACTGGTCCGCGTCCTGTCTCACCTGGCTGTATATGCCGTGATCCTTATCGCTATGGCGTTGATAAGTTTCGCTAGTTTCAGGGTTGCGCTTGCAGCTGAAAAACCGCTGGCGGCCGAAGATGGCAGGCAACTTGCTCTGGTGCGTCCCAATGACATGAATACCGGGGCGCTTCTGCTCCCGTCGAAAGAGCCTGGTCGCTTTGTCGAAGCGCCGAGGCTTTCGACCGATATCGACATGCGCATCAATGGCCCGATTGCGCGGATTACTGTTACCCAGCGCTTCGAAAATCCGGGCGACGGTTGGGTCGAGGGCATCTATGTCTTCCCGCTTCCCGTAATGAGCGCCGTGGATACCTTGAGGATGCGCATCGGCGATCGCCTTATCGGAGGGCGTTATCAAGGTTCGCGAAGAGGCTCGCAAGATATACGAAGAGGCGAAGCGGGAGGGCAAGAAGGCAGCCTTGCTCGAGCAGCAGCGCGAAAATCTCTTCACGAACAATGTTGCCGATATCGGACCGGGCGAAACGGTCATTGTCGAGATCGAATATCAGCAGACAGTCCAACAGGATAAAGGGCTGTTTTCGCTGCGGTTTCCCATGGTAGTCGCTCCGCGTTATTCGCCGAAACCGATCATTCAGATCGTCGATTTCAAGCGCGATAGCGAAGGCGGCAGTTTCGGCGTAATCGATCCGGTTCCTGATCGTGACAAGATCGAGGCGCCAATTCTCGATCCGCGGGAAAATGCTAAGATCAATCCGGTGCGGATGACCATCAAGCTAGCGGCCGGGTTTCCGATTGGCAGCGTGAATAGCCCGTATCACTCCCTGACTGAGCGGGAACACGATGCGTCGATGCGGATTCTGACACTTCAAAACGAGAGTGTTCCGGCGGACCGCTTTTTTGTTCTCGAATGGCGGTCCAAGGGTGCTGCGCCCAATGCCGCCCTTTTCAGGGAGATGGTCGACGGCAAGGAATACATCCTGGCATTCGTTACATCGCCCGAACTGCCGGTCGATGAATTACGGAAAAAAGATCGTGACGTTATTTTCGTAATAGACAATTCAGGGTCGATGGCCGGAGAGTCGATTTCCCAGGCCAAGGCAGCGCTCGAGAATGCGTTGAACCGCCTAGAGCCGGCGGACCATTTCAATATTGTCCGGTTCGACGATACGCTGGAAGTCCTGTTTGGTGAAGCCGTACCGGCGGACAATGAGAACATAGGCGCTGCGCTTCGTTTCGTCCGCGGGCTTGAGGCGGAAGGTGGTACGGAAATGCTGCCTGCGCTTCGTGCCGCACTCGTGGACCGAAGGGCGACCGGCAGCGATCGCATCCGCCAGGTGGTGTTTATTACCGACGGCGCAATCGGCAATGAACAGCAATTGTTCGATCAGATCGCGCAGGTGCGTGGCTAAAGCAGGATCTTTACCGTGGGCATCGGTTCTGCGCCGAATTCTTTCTTCATGACCAGGGCTGCCGAAATGGGACGGGGAACGTTCACCCATATCGGCGCGGTCACCGAAGTGCGCGAAAAAATGCAGCGGTTTTTCGAAAAACTCGAAAACCCGGTGATGACCGGATTGTCGGTGCAGGGGATTGGGGCCTCATTATCTGAGCCAAGCCTCGATCCGCTGCCCGATCTTTATCTGGGTGAGCCGGTGATTTTGTCAGCGATCGTTGAAGAAACCGGAACAGCCGAAGACTCTCAACTCGAGCTATCGGGCGACTATGCAGGGCAGCCGTGGAAAGTTCTAATGGATTTGTCGAACGCGGCAGAAGGAGAGGGCGTTGGCAAGCTCTGGGTGCGCCGCAAGATTGCATCGCTTGAGGCAAGCAAGAGTTACGGCCCCGATATGAATGCGATAGATCGCAATATCGAAAACGTAGCGCTGAACCATCATCTGGTTTCAAGCCGCACCAGTCTCGTAGCGGTGGATGTTGAGGTTGCCAGGCCATCGGATGAAAACGTCGATACCCGTAAGGTGCCGCTGAATCTGCCGGCTGGTTGGGATACGGACAAATGGTTTGCCGATGAAGCGGAACAAGCGCCCGCCCCGCAGAAGGCGGGTCTGGATCAATTGCGCAGCCAGACGCGCATGCTGATGGCAGCGGCTCCTTCAGCTGAGGGAGCTGCCGCGATTGCCAAGCAAAACCGGCAGGCGTTTACTTTGCCTCAGACAGCGACGGATGCAGAAAAGCGCATCCTGATCGGTCTGCTGATCATGTT
>JAHEHW010000041.1 GCA_024639745.1 Salaquimonas sp.
TGACTTCTCGCAGATCAGCGTTTACGCCGCGATCGGCAAAGGGTAATTGATATTGCTTGTGAATCCGGCCCGGTCGTGGTGCCATAACGATCAGCCGTTCGCCTAGCAATAAGGCTTCCTCTACCGAGTGGGTAATTAGGATAACTGTCTTTCCGGTTTCCTTCCAGAGTTTCAGTACGAGACCCTGCATCTTTTCTCTGGTGAGGGCATCGAGAGCGCCGAGCGGTTCATCCATCAAGATCACGTCCGGATCGTTCGCGAGGCAACGGGCAAGAGCGACGCGCTGCTGCATACCACCGGAGAGCTCGTAAACCGCTTTTTCCTTGAAGTCTCTCAAGCCCACCGTCTCCAGCAGATGGTCGGCGATGCGATTTCTTTCCGCCTTCGGCATGCCCTTCATACGTGGACCGAAATCGACATTCTCCCGCACGCTCATCCATTCAAAGAGTGCGCCCTTCTGAAACACCATCCCCCGCTCGGGACCTGGTCCTTTAACGACACGGCCGTCAATTTCAACGGTGCCTTCCGTGGGAGCCAAAAAGCCTGCGACAATGTTCAAAAGTGTTGTCTTGCCGCATCCTGAAGGGCCCAAGACCGAGATGATTTCGCCTTCCGTCAGCGACAGCGAAACATCTTCAAGCGCCTGGACCGACGAACCATTCGGCAGGTCGAACCGCATGGAAATATTCTTGATTTCAAGATTGGCCAAACTCTTTCTCCCCTACCGCTTGAACGCCCCGTGGCATCGGGGCGTTCTGTTGCATTGTAGTTGGTTACATGGACTGCGCGGCTTCAAGCGGACCTGTGTTGACCGCGCCTGCATAGCTGTCGCGCACTTCCTCGATGGAGCCTGCTTCCTTGAACACGCTGGCAACGCCCTTCATGAATTCCTGCGCTCCGCCTCCCAGCCATTTCTGTGAAAGCTGTTCATCAACGGAGGGGAATTTAAAGGTCGAGATCGTGGCTTTGGTCGCCTCAAGATCCATCCCGGCATCCTTTGCAATCACCGGCAGCATTTCATCGTTGTTGTCGCCGGAATTCCACATGGCATTCATGTCTGCCGTCACCTTGAGAAATTTGGAAAGCATTTCACCATCCTTAGCTACGAAATCCGCAGGAGCGCTGGTAACATCGAACACCAGAATTCCAAGCTCCTCTTTTTCGTCACCAGTCAGCAGCACATTGCCATGCTCCTTCATGCGGCGAAGTGCACCACCCCAGCCGCAAACCATGTCGAGACTGCCCTGTGCGAAGGCCGCGGCGCCTTCAGCCGGTGCCATATCGACGATTTCCATGGTTGAAATATCAACATTGAAATGCGCCATCTGGGAGAGGAAACCGTAATGCGCTGCAGTCCCGATCGGTACTCCAACCTTCTTGCCTTCGAGCTCGCCCGCACTGTCCTTATCAATTTCCAGTTTTTCGGCAACGACGCAATTGTCATTGTCGGAATAGCTCACCGCCACGTCGACAATCTGGAGGTCCTGACCGGCCGAGGTGGCGACCACAAAGGGCGGTACGCCCTGACTGACGGCGATTTGAACATCTCCGGAGGCCATAGCGGCTGACATCGCCGTGCCGGTGTCGAAGGAGACCCAATTGATATCGACACCCATTTCTTCTTCATAAAGGCCCTTGGCCTTGGCGTACTGGAACGGCATCGGCCATTCGAGGAAATAGGCTACTGTAATTTCCTCAGCGGCACTTGCTGTCGGTAATGACATTGCCAGTACGGCTGATCCCAGCGCGGCCGATAATATGGATTTTCTCTTCATTTTCTGCTCCCTTTTTGTGATCGAGACGGATGGAAGGTTTGCACGAAAATGCGATCAGCACCATAGGTTTGGAACCATGTTAAAATTATGCGTGCGGAGAGAAGGTTGTTATTCAGGCTCCCCGAAAATTTCTATTGTAGCGAAGGGATGCAATCAGGGCCAAGCCGATAAGCGCTATCCCGATAAATCCTGTTATTACTTCCGGAATATGAACATGGGATTGCGCAAACATGATCACTGAAAGCAGGAAGATCGAATAAAACGCGCCGTGTTCCAGGTAACGAAACTCTGAAAGGGTGTTTCTCTCAACCAGCATGATCGTCATCGATCGAACATAGAATGCGCCGATACCGAGGCCGATGGCGATCAGGAATAGATTTTTCGTAAAGGCAAATGCGCCGATAACACCATCGAATGAGAAACTTGCATCCAGCACTTCGAGATAAAGGAAGGCGCCTAGTCCGCCGGCGCGTGCCATGTCCGCGGCCTCGTCCGCACGGTCCAGAAGGTTTCCGAGCAATTCGACCAGAAGGAAGGTCAACAATCCGAACAGGGCTGACAAGAGGAAGGTTGCCATGACGGTAGGCGGCAGCGACCAGGCAAAAGCTAATATAACTAGGATGACAAAGGCAATCTCCAGCCCCCGTAGCGATGCCCACTGCCGCAGCTTGGCTTCCAGGGTCACAAACCAGTCCACTTCCTTTTCCTCATCGACGAAATAGGTCAGGGCGACCATCATCAGGAACGTGCCCCCGAACGCCGCAATCGAGACATGAGAAGCATCAATGATACGTGCATATTCGTCGGGGTCCAGAACGGCGAGCTTGATGGCTGCGATCGGGCCGATCTTTGCAGCAATTGCAACGATCGCCAGCGGGAAAACAATGCGCATTCCGAAGACGGCGATCAGGATTCCCCATGTTAGGAAGCGCCGCTGCCAGACAGGCGTCATATATTGCAGTTTGTTAGCGTTGACGATGGCATTATCGAACGAAAGCGAGATCTCGAGAATAGAAAGAACCGCGCCGATGAAGAAAAAGGAAAGCGCGCCGTAAAGGGTCCCATAGGTGGAAATGCCGAGCCAGAAAATGGCTCCCAGACCGATCACAGTAAAAGTCATTGGCCAAAAGAAATAGCGTCTTAGCATTTGTTTCCTGTAGAATTCCGTATTCTGCTTTACAAATCCGCCAGCGCCGACAAGGTGCTCGGAGGACCCAGCATTTGCCCAATCCGCAGCAACGAGACTATCGCCAAGTCAACCGTTATCCATATGCGACGGGCATGCCTTCTGCTTTGGTCAGTTTCCATAGAGGTATTGCGGCAGCCAAGTGACAATGGCGGGGAACATGAAGACTATTGCCAAGCCGATCAGCTGGATGACCATGAATTGCATCATGCCAAGGTAAATATCCTTGAGATCCCATTCCGGTACCACGCCCTTGAGAAAATATGCTGACAAGGCAACCGGGGGAGATAACCATGCTGTTTGAAGGCAGACCGCCACCAAGATCGCAAACCAGACGATATCGACATTGAGTGCCTCCAAGACTGGGTAGAGTATCGGAACGATAATCAAGACAATCGGCACCCACTCGAGGGGCCAGCCAAGGATGAATATCAGCCCGAGAATCATGATGATTATCCATGATGCTGACAAGTTCAGTCCCAGCAGGAGTTCCGTTATCATCTGCGGCGTTCCCAGTCGCGAAAACACTGCCCCGAAAAAGTTCGAAGCAGCAACGAGGAAAAGGATCAATACAGATATTTCCAGCGTCCTGATTAGTGCCTTGTAGGTATTGTTCCAACTTAATTTGCGATAGCCGAGGCAGAGCAATATTGAGCCTAGAGCGCCCATGCCTGCACCCTCGGTCGGCGTCGCCCAGCCGAACAAGATCGATCCCATCGCAAAGGCAATCAGTATTGAGGGTGGAACGAGACCAAGAAAGAATTCCTTCCAGACATACGAACGGTCGTCGGGAATCAACTCTTCCGGAAGGGAAGGTCCCAGCGAAGGATTGAGCCAGCAGCGGCCTACGGAATAGACCAGATAAAGCACTGCCATCATGATGCCCGGCAAGATTGCTGCCGCAAAGAGATCAGTTACTGGCACTTCAAGGACGGGACCCATGACGACCAACATAATCGAAGGAGGAATGAGAATACCTAGTGTGCCGCCCGCGGTGATGGTGCCCGCAGCAAGTTTCACGTCATAGCCAGAGCGTCTCATCGTTGTTGCTGCCATGATGCCAAGGATCGTGACAGACGCACCGACAATGCCAGTTGCAGCTCCGAAAATTACTGAGACGAAAAGCACTGCTACGAACAGCGATCCTTTCATGCGAGCGAAAATGAGCTGCACGGCAGAAAATAGGCGTTCCATTAGCCCTGCCTGTTCCATCATGAAGCCCATGAAGACGAACAGGGGAACCGCGGCAAGCGTCTGCTCCATCATCGAACCGTAGATCTGGAGGTTCATCAGGAAGATCGTGAGCTTTATCCCGAAACCCCAAGCGCCAAAAAATACGCCCAAAAAGATAAGCGTGAAGGAAATGGGAAAGCCTACAAAGATCGCGAACAGCATTGCCGCGATCATGATTATTCCGATCGTCTCTGGCTGCAAATTCGGCAGTAGGTCGAAGAAAGATTGAGCCAGATCGATCATGCTACTGGCCACCTTCCCCGGGTAGCGGCGTACCAGGATTTGAGGATCTCAGATATTCCCTGAATAACAAGCAAAAGGACACCGACGGCAAGCGCGGTTTTGACCGGCCAGACGATTGGGGCCCATGTTGAGTCGCCGGCTCGCTCGCCCTGCATGATGGATTTGAGTGCGAATTCGTAGCCCGCATAAAGCAGAAAGATCATCGAGGGCATGAAAAGCATAATGTACAGAACGAGATCGATGCGTCCCTGGGTTTTCTCGGAAAAGGCGCGGTAGAGAAAATCCGCCCGTATGTGTAGCCCGCGCATCAAGCCATAAGCTGCCCCGAGCATGAATGACATGCCGTAGAGCATGCGGGAAACGTCGAAGGCCCAGAGTGTAGGCGCAATGAAGAGTTTGCGCGCCACCACTTCGTAGACCATCGCCAGAATGATCGGGATGACTAGAAGGCAGACCACTCGGCCCGTCCAATCGGATATCGTGTCGATTATTCTGATCAGCACCTTGTGAATCGGGTTCATGTCGTCGGGAAGCGGCGCCTCCGGTCCGCCACGACGTTCGGCGATCAGTTCATCGCCAACATCGAGCGCTTCTTCTTGCTGATTGGACATCTAGCTCTTCCCTCCATTGCCCCGAATATGCTCAGGCGCTTTTTCGTCGCCTTTGAAGGCACCGCCCGGATTTTCCGGGGGGCGCCATTTTTCATCGCGGCATTATTGCTGCTTCAATGAATCCGCATAAGCCTTGCCGAGATTGGCATTGGAGGTCTGTGCACCCGCCCAGAACGGAACAGCGACCTTGGCGAAGTCTTTTTGGCTCTGCCAGACTTCTGCGAAGAACTCGTTCTCGGAGGCGTTTTGCTCAAGCGCCGCCCGCGCAGCTTCCATGTACTCCTTGAAGTAATCGGAAGGGGTGTCATGCAGGATGACGCCGTCTTCATTAACCAGTTTGTCGAGCGCCTTGCCGTTCTCAAGGATACGATAGGAAATGGCTTTCGAAAGCGAAGCGTTTGCTGCTACTTCAAGCGCTTTCTTCTGTGTGTCGGTGAGAGACTCGTAGACATCTCCATTTATATAGAGGTCTGCGTTCACGACGACTTGGTGAAGACCCTGCAGATAGTAGTGCTTCAGCACCTTCTGGAAGCCGAAAACAGAATCCGGCTTAGGGCAGCACCATTCAGCTGCATCGATCGTGCCTTTTTCAAGCGCAGGCAAGATATCGCCGCCGCCCATCGCAACGGATGCGACCCCGATGTCCTTATAGGTCTGGCCAGGGATGCCGGGCGGTGTGCGGAACCGGTACTTTCGGAAGTCCGCCATGGACTCGATGGGCTCCTTGAACCAACCCAGCGCTTCCGGTCCGACCGGTTGCAGCATGAAGCCCTTCACGTTGACTCCCATTTCCTTCCAGAGCTGATCGTAAAGCTCTTTGCCACCGCCGTACTGGAACCAGGACAGGAAGGCGATGTTATCGATGCCTACGCCGGCGCCTGCCACCGGCGAGCCGAACAGCATGGCCGCAGGGTGTTTGCCCGACCAATAGTGGGTCCAGGCAAAACCGCCCTCGATGACACCGGCATCCACCGCATCAAGCGTTTCCTGCACACCGACGACAGCGCCTGCAGGCAGGACTTCGATGATAACTTCGCCCTGTGTCAAAGCCTTAACGTCTTCGGCGAAATCCTTGAGCATGACGATCTCATCGGCGCTTGACGGAATGACCGATTGAACGCGGATGGTCGTTTCAGCAAAGCTGTTGGCCACCATTGTCGTAAAACCTATGGCGGCAACGGCTGCGCCTGTTGCCATTTTTTTGAGTATGGACATTATTCCTCCCTTGATTTTAGCCTTCGTTCAACTCAACCGCCGGGCCGGCAAATGAAGGCTGATAGCCGACCGGCGGTATGCTTTCGCGTGATCAGGTCGTTTGCAAGTCACGCATTTGCATCCTCCAAAACAAGTTCTGAAGCCTTTTCGCCAATCATGATTGCCGGGGCATTCGTATTACCCGAAACGATCATGGGCATGATCGCGCAATCGGCTACACGCAATCTCTCCACTCCGTATACTCTCAATCTTGGATCGACCACGGCGCGGTCATCGACACCCATACGGCAAGTGCCGGTCGGGTGGTAGATCGTGGTGGCCGTGTTACGCGCCCACTCCAAAAGCGCCTCATCGTCGTCGTCCGATATGTGGGGGCCAGGTTTGTGTTCGCAGGTAATCCAGTCTACGACAGCGGCTTGCCGGCAGATATGCCGTGCAACGCGAATGCCATCGACTATAGTCTGCTGGTCCGTCGGCGTCGACAGGTAGTTGGGTCTGATCGCTGGATGCTCTTTTGGATCGGCTGACTTGAGGCGGATTTCGCCGGTGCTTTCCGGTCGCAGTTGTAGAACCGATGCGGTAAAGGCGTCGAAATCGTCTACGCCGGTTGTCGGATCTTCTGCACTGAATGGCTGAATGTGGAACTGGATGTCGGGCGTTTCGAGTTCTGGCCGCGTCTTCAGATAGGCTGCACCCAGGCTTGCGGCCATGGTCATTGGTCCGGAACGGCGCAGCGCGTATTCCGTGGCGATCCGCGCGATATTCAACGCGCCGCGCGTCCTTGTATTAACGGTTGGTACCTTTACCTTGTAAACTGGTCTGGCCTGCAAGTGATCCTGTAGGTTTTGCCCGACATGCTTGTTGTCATGCAGGATCGGAATACCATGTTCCCGAAGGTCGCCCGCCGGGCCGATGCCCGAGAGCATGAGAATTTGCGGAGAGCCTATCGCTCCGGCAGACAGGATAATCTCGTTGCGGGCGTGTATGACCTCCTTGGCGCCGTCTTGTTGTCCCTCGACCGCGATTGCGCGATTGCCGTCGAAGACAATGCGGTTCGTGTGAAAGTGACTGATGATCTGAAGGTTTTTCCGGCCGCGTACGGGCGCAAGGTATGCCTGAGCCGATGAGCAACGGCGTCCGTTTCTCGAGGTTAACTGAAAATAACCGACCCCTTGCTGGTCTTCGCCATTGTAATCCTCGTTGAACGGATACCCTGCCTGCTGGGCGGCTTTGAGCCAGGCGTCCACGATCGGCCATGACTTCTGGGGTTTCGAAACCGAGAGCGGTCCGCTGCCACCTCTGAATTCGCTTTCTCCGTCTTCCCAGCATTCCGCGCGTTTGAACAGCGGAAGCACATCCTGCCACGCCCAGCCGACATTTCCCTGCTGTCGCCAGTTGTCATAGTCGGCAGATTGTCCGCGGACGTACAAAAGCCCATTAATCGAACTCGATCCGCCCCATGTCTTGCCCCGCGGCCAGTTTATTGCTCGCCCATTAAGGCCGGGATCGGCTTCGGTACGATACATCCAGTTCAGCGAGGGATCTTTGATGGTTCTGAAATAGCCCACCGGAATATGAATCCAGGGTGAAATATCCCGACCTCCCGCTTCCAGGACCGCCACGCTTTTGCGCGGGTCCTCAGATAGCCGGTTAGCGATAACGCAACCTGACGAACCTGCCCCTATGATCACGTAATCAAATTTCAATTCAGCCTTCCAGAAGCACAAAAAATGAGACTTTGGGTCTTGATAATTGCAAGGCTATTATGCTCTTTGGCGATTGGCAAACGGATTCTCGACCAAAGTCGGGGCTGTGGATGAACAGGGCGGTACCAACGGTATGGAACAAGAGGCGAAAATCGCTGCCACAGAAGCCGGAGGATCAGGAAGGATCGCCACCAATCTCAGAATGCTGCTCATTCTTGAAGTGGTGGGGAATTCGGATCGGTCCATGTCGCCTACAGAAATCAACGAAGGGCTGGGACTTCCGAAACAGAGCATTCACCGGCTTTGCGCTACTCTGGTGAGCGAGGGTTTCCTTGTATACGACTCCAGCGGGAAGCGTCTGCGCCCGGCACTCCGGCTTCGGAAGATGGCTTCGCGGGTTCTGTATTCTTCAAGCCTTCACATTGTCCGGCATCAGATCCTCGAGGAGGTGGCGGCAACAGTTGGCGAGACGGTGAACTTCGTCGTCCCGGAAGAAAAGGGCATGAGTTATCTCGATCGCGTCGATACCGATTGGCCATTTCGCGTGCAGTTGCCGATTGGTACTCATGTACCGTTTCATTGCACGGCGAGCGGGAAGACTTTTCTTGCGAGTCTGCCCTACAAGAGGCGCTCCGTCCTGCTAGATTCCCTTCAGCTTGAAAGGCACACCGACAAAACCATTACCAACCGGGAGAGGCTTGCGGTCGAGCTGCGGGAAATTTCTCGCAACGGTTACGCTCTCGATCGGGAAGAGTTCATGGAGGGAATGATGGCGATTGCCGTACCGGTGGTCGACAACGAGGGTCGATACATTGCCTCCATCGCATTTCACGGACCGACCGTGCGGCTCGACGAGCAAACTTTGCTCAGCCATCGCCGTTATCTCTCAAATGCCGCGAGACGG
>JAHEHW010000369.1 GCA_024639745.1 Salaquimonas sp.
GATTGCCGAGCGTGCCGGCGGCCATTTGGTGACAATTTCCAGCCGGGATGAAAACGGTTTCGTCTACAGATTATTCTCCAGCGATCCAAGGTTCATTGGCCAAATCGATGATGACCAAAAATGGGGGCCGTGGATAGGACTCTATCAAAAGGATCGCAGCCGCGAGCCCGCTGGTGGATGGACATGGGTGACGGGCGAGCCATTCAAGTTCAAGTACTGGTCGCGCGGACAGCCGAACAATTGGCGTGGGGAAGCCCATTACGGAATTTTTCATTCCTACGGAAGCATGGAACCACAGAGAGATCAGCGAATTATCCGGTGGGATGATGCTAGAGCCGATTCGACCTATTCGTGGTCGTATCCTGCGGCGGCGAAGTAGTTCCTGCACTCTTCCGGTGGGAATTCGTCAATAGCTTTTGCTATGGCGTGCCAGAGTTCGGGTATGGTGCGGGCGGCGGCTTTCCTGAGCAGCGCCTTGAGCTTGGCGAAGGCTTGCTCGATCGGATTGAAGTCCGGGGAGTATGGCGGCAGATAGAGGAGCCTGGCGCCAGCCGATGTGATGGCCTGCTCGACACCGCTCACTTTGTGGGCGGGCAGGTTATCCATGACCACGATGTCACCGGGTGCGAGTTCGGGCACCAGGACCTTCTCCACATAAGCCAGGAATGCGTCGCCATCCATCGGCCCGTCGAGCAGCATCGGCGCAGCCAGACCATCGCGGCGCAGACCTGCTGTGAAGGTCGTCGTCTTCCAGTGGCCGTGAGGGATCGCCGCCCGGCATCGCTCGCCCCGTGGCGCCCGTCCGCGCAGTCGCGCCATCTTGGTTGTGGCTCCGGTCTCGTCAATGAACACCAGCCGTGAGGGATCGAGGTCGAGCTGACCCTCAAACCAGAGCCGCCGCGCGATCAGTACGTCTTCGCGCTCCTGTTCGGCGGCGTGTGCGGTCTTTTTTTGAACGTGATGGCGCGCTTCTTGAAGAAGTACCAGACCGTCGAAGGCGCAGCGGGAACACCATGCTCGCCAGCCAGCTGCTCGGCGATCTCGTGAAGCGCGATGTCCTTGTTTTCCTCCACCATGGCCAGGATCTCGGCCTCAAAAGCGTCAAGTTTGGAACCGACCGGATGGCCCTGTTTACGAGGCCGGACAGATCCCTTCTTTCGCCAAAGCCGGTGCCAGTTGCCCGCCGTCGACACCGCTATGCAAAAACGCTCCGCTGCCTGCCGATGCGACAGACCGCCCTCAATCGCCTCAACAACCCGTGTCCGTAGATCGATCCCGTAAGCCTGTCCCATCAGTCCCTCCTGAATGCGAATCAGGAACTCAGAGAATCAAGGTCTGACCTAAAAGGGAATCCTCAATCCGATTCAACGTTCATAAAATCGGCTCTAGCGCAAGGTCCTCGATCGGTGTGCGTGCACCCGATTGTAGTATATCGCCGTTCATGAGTTTGCGGATGACGGCTTCGATGGCCATGCAGGGAATCAGCGGGCCATCGCGCCCCTCCGCCAGCAAGTGCCAGGACTTGCGGGTGGGTTTGCTGCCTTCGCTGCGACCGGTGATTTCCACGAACATGCCGCCACGGTCCTCGCCCCATCGGATGCGGTTCATAACAAAGCGGATCAGTCCGACTATCGGCGTCAGCGACGGCAGAACGCGCCAGCGCACCAGCCAGGCGAAACCAATCAGCGCCCGGTGCAGGATTTCCGGCACGGGCCCGGCGCCCATCCAGACGGTTCTTGCATCCGGCCAGATCTCCGGTAGGACGCGCAGGTCCGGCACATCGACGAGGGAGAATAGGATATTGCGGAGCGGCTTCCTGCCGGGCGGAGACACCGTGAAGCGCATGGAATCGGTTAACGGATAGCCGGCGGTTGCCGCACCGTCCTTCGTGATCGCTGCGGGCTTGCCGGCGTAGCCGGCGATGGCGCGGATGACGTTTTCGCCGACACCTGCGAAGGGCGAGGGGGCGATCCCGCCGCGGATGGTTTCCAACGATGCCATGCCAGCGGAAAGTTCCCGCACGACCAGCGCCGTCAGGACCGGAAAACTCGACGCGCCTGCAAGCACGAATGTCCCGGCTTCCTTCACCGCTTTGTCAAAAGCGCCGATACCGGCGACAAAACCCGCACCGTCAGCCAGGTCGAGATAATCGATGCCGGCGGCGATGGAGGCCTCAACGAGCCTGTAGCGATCGGCGCCGTATTCCTGAAACGGCCCGCTGGCGTCGACGACGATATCGGGGGCAAGTTCTGTCAATTGACCGGCCAGTCCACCGTTGCGGTCGAACCGGGCGGCGACCAGCAGCGCCTTCGCCGCCGTCCTGCTCTCGCAATAGTGCCTTGCCTTTTCCGCCGACCGGCCAGCGACGATCAGCGTGAGGCCGGGTTCGTCTTCCAGAAGTTCGACCAACCGTCCGCCGAATATACCGTAACCGCCGACGATCAGGACAGTGAACCTGCCGCCAACCGCCTTTGTCGGCCGTGTTACGGCCACTTCACGACGGGCGGCATCGACGAGAGGATTGAATCGACATTTCCGCCGGTCTTCAGGCCGAAGGTCGTGCCGCGGTCGTAGATGAGGTTGAATTCAACGTATCGCCCTCGCCGGACGAGCTGTTCCTCGCGCTCCGCATCGGTCCATGGTTTGCCGAAGTTGGACCGCACCAGTTCCGGATAGATATCAAGGAACGCCCTGCCGACATCCTGAGTAAACGCAAAATCGGCGTCCCAGTCGCCGGAATT
>JAHEHW010000370.1 GCA_024639745.1 Salaquimonas sp.
TATGGCGAACTCGATTAATGATGAAATTGATCTAAAAATCCTTCGGATTTTGCAATCCAAGCCTGAAATGCAATTCAAGAGATCGGAGAAAAGGTGGGCCTGTCGCATACCCCGTGTTGGCGCCGTATCAAGAAGATGCAGGATGCCGGCTTGTTAAAGGGGCGCGTTTGGCTGGTTGACCAGGAACTCGCCGGATACGATGTCTCGATCTTTGTTTTTGTCCGGCTCGATACACATTCAGCCGAGGTATTGGAGGCTTTTGAAGCTGCAACGCTCGACATACCCGAAATCCTTCAATGCTATACGATGTCGGGAGAATTCGACTATCTCTTGCGGGTAGTCGTACCATCGGTCCGGGACTACGAACGGACAGTCAAGGGCAAACTCCTCAAACTCCCGAATGTCGGCGTCATGAATTCGCATTTTGCCCTGAATGAAATCAAGAATACGAGTGCACTTCCACTATGAAGTGGCCGATCGACTTCGGCGCAGATTGACGACACGCGCCTAACGGCGCGAAAGCTGAATAAGGATTCAATACCAAGTATAGTTCATTATTTAGGATCATATGTCAAATCTCGCAGTTGATCGATAAGAATTTGGACTGTGATTTCGTTTGCATCAGTCCATATTGTAAGTTGCGGTAGAAAGTCTCCGACAACCAGCATCAACGAACGAATTTCGAGGAGTTCCCGAATGGGCGTGACGAAATCCGAAGTCAATCCGGAAACAGCGATCACCCTTGAAGACAAATACACAGCCACCGAAGGCAAGGTGTTCATGAACGGCACCCAGGCGCTGGTGCGGTTGCCGATGGTACAAATGCGCCGCGACCAGGCAGCAGGCCTGAATACCGGCACGTTCATCTCCGGTTACCGCGGTTCCCCGGTCGGCGGCTTCGACTTCGCCCTCCATCAGGCCAGAAAACACCTCGACGCGCATGACATTGTTTTCCAGCCGGGCGTCAACGAAGACCTTGCGGCCACAGCCGTCTGGGGGTCGCAGCAGATAAGCCAGTCACCAGGTGTGACGAAAGATGGCGTTCTCGGTATCTGGTACGGGAAAGGCCCTGGCGTGGACCGTTGCGGAGACGTGTTCAAACATGCCAACTCCTTCGGCACATCGCCCAATGGCGGGGTGCTTGCCATCGCCGGCGACGACCACCTCGCGAAATCGTCGACCGTTGCCCACCAGTCCGATCACGCCTTCATGGCAGCGATCATACCGCTGCTGTTCCCCTCGTCGGTTCAGGAATTCACGGAGATGGGCCTGCTCGGGGTAGCCATGAGCCGCTATTCGGGTCTCTGGGTCGGCTACAAGGTAATCGCCGACACCATTGAAACCACGGGTGTCGTCGATCTCGCTGGAGAGAAACGACAATTCGTGATTCCCGAAGACTTCGAAATGCCGGAAGGCGGCCTCAATATACGATGGCCCGACGACCGGTTCGCTCAGGATGAGCGTCTGCAAGAATACAAGGGCTATGCTGCAATCGCCTTTGCCCGGGCAAATGGCGTCGACCAGTTGGTAATCGATTCGCAGAAGCCACGATTTGGCATCATTTCTTCCGGCAAGGCTTATGAGAACGTTCGTGAAGCGCTCCGCCATCTTGGTATCGATGGCAAGACCGCCGACGAGATCGGTCTCCGCCTCTACAAGGTCAGAATGCCCTGGCCGCTAGAGCCGGAGGGTGTCCGTCATTTCTCCGAAGGGCTTGAAGAGGTGCTGGTGATCGAAGAGCGTCGCGAAGTGATCGAACACCAGATCAAGCAGCAATTGTTCAATTGGCGATCCAATGTGCGACCGCGCATCGTCGGTAAGTTCGATCATCAGGACCGACATATTCTCTCGCTGCATGAGGAGGTCACTGCCGGCGTTGCAACCCGAGCGATCGCGACACGGCTTCTCGCTTTCGATCTCCCGGAAGGCTTGCGGGACTCCATTCGCGAAAAACTCGAATATTATCAGGAGCGCCATGCTAAGAAGCTTGCCCACAAGGCACCGGTGAACCGGGTTGCGCATTTCTGTGCCGGGTGTCCGCACAATACCTCTACCAAGGTGCCTGATGGCTCCCGAGCCTTTGCCGGTATCGGCTGCCACTTCATGGCCCTCTGGATGGACCGCAATACCGAAACCTATACCCATATGGGAGGTGAAGGGATTACGTGGGTCGGGACCGCGCCTTTCACCAAAGAAAAGCATGTCTTCGTCAATCTCGGCGACGGAACCTATTTCCATTCGGGCATAATGGCCATTCGTCAGGCAGTCGCCTCGGGCGCCAATATCACCTACAAGCTGCTCTACAACGACGCCGTAGCCATGACCGGCGGCCAGAAACTCGATGGTTCACTCACCGTTCCCGAACTCGCCGAGCAATTGAAGGCCGAGGGTGTCAAGGAAATCTGGCTCGTGACGGACGAACCGCAGCGCTACGAAAATATCCCACTCCCGCAAGGCATTCAGCTCCGTCATCGCGACGAACTGGACGCCGTCCAGAAGCACCTGCGCGACGTATCGGGCTGCACGGCGATCATCTACGACCAAACCTGCGCAACGGAAAAACGCCGCCGCCGCAAGCGTGGTCAGATGCCCGACCCGGATAAGCGCGTGATCATCAACCCGCTAGTCTGCGAAGGCTGCGGCGACTGTTCGGTGCAATCCAACTGCATAGCCGTTGAACCACTGGAAACCGAATTCGGCCGCAAGCGCCAGATCAATCAGTCTTCCTGCAACAAGGA
>JAHEHW010000371.1 GCA_024639745.1 Salaquimonas sp.
GCTGAACAGACTGCGCAAATGACAACGGTTCAAGAACCGGGAAGTTTTAGTTTCTCGTCCATCAATGCTGGTCGTAGCGAATTTAGTCTCCCGGTGGAGTATGAATTGTTACCGGAAAGTTCATTTGGCTATGTCAAAATATATAGTTTTCATGATAACGATTTACTTTCTGTCCAGGTATGGGAACGTATGATACGTACCCTTAACGAGCGTAATGTTCCCGGTCTGATCATAGATATGCGCCAAAATAGCGGGGGAAGTGGATTTCTGGCCGATGCCATGGCTGGCTATTTCTTCGATGAAAGGCACGAGTTGGGCAATACCGGATTTTACGACGAAGAGTTGGATGATTTCTTTTATGATACTCGTGGAAAGCAGCAATTTTATTTGCCGGCTGAAGAATTGCGATATGACGGTGAAGTTGCCGTCCTGGTAGGTCCAAGCTGCGCCAGTGCCTGCGAGTTTTTTAGCTATGATTTGACCATCGATGATCGTGCGGCCATTGTCGGGCAATATCCTACAGCCGGAGCCGGGGCCGCTATTGAAGATGTGCGCTTGCCGGAAGGAGAAATGTTTCGATTTTCGAAAGGACGCCCCGTGAACGCCGATGGCGAGATACATATCGAAGGCACAGGTGTGGTTCCTACGGTGCAGGTACCGGTCAACGAAGAGACCCTCTTTTCCTCCAACGATCCGGTTCTGGAGGCGGCGGTCGCCTATCTCGCCGACGCGCTCTCCCCTGAAATTGTCGACCTGGGCCCAATAGAGCTGGGCGACGAGGTTGAATCACAACTTGAAGCCGGGCTACGGGCTCAATTTACCTTGGAAATAGTCGAAGGAGCTATGATCGATCTGTTGGTCTCCAGTGACGATTTTGATCCCGGCCTGATAATTCTGGATGTTGACGGCAATATACTCGCCGTCAACGACGACGTGGTTGAAGATTCGACCAGTGCCGGTTTCACAGACTTGGAGATACCTGTCGACTTGACACTGATTTTGCAGGTTGTGGGATCCGACGATGAAAGCGCCGGCGCTTTCAACATCTCGGTTGCAGAAGCGGGTGGCTAAGTTATCTTATGGATGAATTACCATCACGCTTACAAGAAATTGTCGAGGATTTTGAATACCTCGAAGGGCAAGAAAAGCTCGAATACTTGCTGGAACTTTCGGAAAGCCTGTCCCCACTTCCGGAGTGGCTTCTTGAGCGGCGAGACAGCATGGATGAGGTGCACGAGTGCATGACGCCCGTATTTATTTTCGCAGATAATAAGGACGGGAGCCTGCATTTTCATTTCGATATTCCGCGCGAATCGCCGACTGTGCGCGGCTTCGGTTCCATTTTACAGCGCGGATTAGACGGCACATCAGCGCAACAGGTATCGGCCGTGCCAAATGAATTCTATTTGCAAATGGGACTACAAAAGGTGCTCAGTGGGCAGCGGCTGAACGGTATTGGCGCCATTCTGGCGCATATGAAAAACCTGGCCCAAATTGCCTGACGCTCCAAGTCGCCCAGAATATCGTACTTTTCCACCGTCCCCCACACGGCCGTGTTGCACTTCAATGACAGCGAGATCATAACATCTTGATTGGACCTGGAAGCAGTCTGAGGCGCATTTGCTCCGCTGCCTAATTTCGTCTAAAATCGCTGGGTTATCGCTTAAGAATTTGTAGCGTTCGTGCCTACTTTTGCACGGCCGTTTAATCTCCCAATTCCCAAGAGGTTTTCTTCAATGAAAGAGTATCACACCGGACAAATACGTAACATCGCCATGATATCCCACAATGGGGCTGGTAAAACCACGTTAATAGAGCGCGTGCTTTTCAACTCCGGCGTCTTGACCAGGATGGGCAGCGTGCAGGCCGGCACGGCAGCCATGGATTATGACGAGGAAGAGATCAATCGCAATAGCTCTGTTTCAATGTCGTTGGCGCCAATAGAGTGGAATGATCTCAAATTGAACATCATTGACACACCCGGTTATATTGACTTTATCGGTGAAGTAAATGGCGCCTTAAAGGTTGCCGAGAACGCCGTTATCCTCGTCGAAGCAGTTGCCGGTGTCGAAGTAGGCACGGAACTTGTATGGCAGGCCGCCGGATCGTATGGACGACCGCGAATCCTCGTCATCAATAAGATGGATCGCGAGAATGTTCGCGTTGACCGTGTCATCACCAGTATCAACGATAATCTGGCAGGAAATTTCGTCAATTTGCAGTTGCCAATCGGTGAAGGAACCAGCTTCGAAGGTGTTGTTGACCTATTGACGATGCAGGCGCGCCTCGGTGCAGATGGGAAACCGGGCCCTATTCCAGATAATCTGCAAGACGCCGCCGAAGAAGCCCGCATGGAATTGATTGAAGCCGCCGCCGAAGGCGATGATGAATTGTTGATGCAGTATCTGGAAGGAGAAGACCTGAGCGATGAAGAGATCATTACCGGCCTTCAGGGCGCTTTGAAGCAGGGAACGATGGTTCCGCTTCTCTACTGCGCGCCGGAACCTGGCATTGGCGTCCAACCGCTTCTGGATACGTTGGCAAGTCTGGTCCTGGCCGTAACTGAATTTGAAACCGAGGCCATCAACGCGGCTGGCGAAACCGTTTCTCTGCAAGCATCCGATGCGGGAGCACTGGCGGCCTTCATCTTCAAGACCCGCGAAGATACGTACGGCAAGACTAGTTTTATCAGGATCTTCAGCGGTATTTTGGAATCGGACAGCCGGGTGTGGGA